>JAFGEN010000245.1 GCA_016931595.1 Candidatus Aminicenantota bacterium
CCCCCCCGCCGGATTCCTTGACATCCCCATCCTGCGCCTTTATGCTTCCGATGGGCTACGAAGAGAGAATATGAAGACGATCCGCGCCTGTTTTTTCCTCTGCGTCGGTCTCCTTGTCCTTTCGGCCTCTACCCTCGGCCAGGCCCCCGAAGGCCGGGATTCCCTCCTCAAGACGGCCGAAACCGACCTGCGGGCCAAAAAGTACGAAGCGGTGATCGCCGCCTGCCGGCGCCAACTGTCCGCTTCGCCGGGCGATTACGAGTTCCGATTCCTTCTGTCCCGGGCCTATGCGTTTTCGAACAGATGGGACGAAGCCCTGGACGTTCTGGGCGGACTCCTGGCTGATAACCCGAAAAACACGGATGTCCTGATCTTCCAGGCCCGGATCCGTCTCTGGAAAAAGGAATATGAGAAGGCGGAAGCCGGCTGGAACCGGGTCCTGGAAATCCGGCCGGGAGACGTCGAAGCCCTGACCGGATTGGGCGACCTGGCTTTCGTCCGGGGGGACGATTCCCTGGCTCTCATCTACTACCAGCAGGTCATCCAGGTCGCGCCCGATTCCCCGGCCGGATATTTCGGCAGCAGCCGCGTCTACAAGGCCCGGGGGGAGTTCCACCAGGCCCGGTCAGCCATGCGAACAGTCATGGCCCTCGACCCAAAAAATCCGGATTACAAAAACGCCTGGAACACGGCTTCGCTTCCGGTGCCCAATCAATTCGGCTTCCGCTACCAATACCGGGTCGAGCGCTTCGGCGACGGGCGCGACGATTACATCAACAACCAGATCCTCTTCCATTTCAAGGTCCCCCGGTCGATCGGCTCCCTGATCGCCAAGTACAACCACACCGTCCGGTTCGGCCGCAGCGACACCCAGTTCGGATTGGAGATCTACCCGAAGCTCTGGACGAAGTCCTACGGCTACATTGACATCGGTTATTCTCCCCGGGCCGTCCATTATCCGGAGACGACCGTCTTGGCCGAGCTCTTTTTCAGCTTGATCCCGTCAACGGAGATGTCCCTGGGCGTCTGGCACATGAATTTCACCGACAACCGGGTCTCTCTGATCGTCGGGTCTGTGGGATATTACTTCGGCAACTACTACACCGTTTTCCGCGGCACATACAATCCCGACCCGGATAAGCGGTCGTTTTCCTGGACGGCCCAGATCAAGCGTTTCTTCACCGACCAGAATTATCTCTATCTCGGGTACGGCCGCGGGGCCCGGCCCTACGAGATCATCACCGTTCAGGACCTGCTGATCCGCCCGTCCTGGGAATTCATGGCCGGCCTCGCCTGGCATTTCTTCGGCGTCATCCGCCTGGATGTCCACTTCTCCACCATCCAGGAGGAAGGGGGCCCACGGAAGGATTCCCTATCCATCTCGCCCGGTCTCCGCTGGTGAAGGAGGGGACAAAATGAAAGAGAGGCAAAACCCATGACTGTAAAGACTAAAATCCTGATGTTCGGCGGCTTTGCCGCCGTCCTTTTTGCCGTCTCCGGCTGGATGGTCCTGGTGAATCCGGACAACCCGTTCACCCGGCTTTTTTCCCGCAAAATCTCCGATGTCGACGCCCGGATCATCATCGGGCCATACCCCAACGACAAGGACTTCCGGCTTCTAAAGTCCAACGATGTCGGAATGGTGATTTCCCTCCTCAACCCGGAAATCCCCTACGAAGCCGTATTGCTCAAGGAAGAAAAGGAGCGGGCCGAACGGTTCGGGATTCCGATGAAAAGCTATCCGATGTCCAGCATCCTCGGCCAGCGGTTCGGGGACTCCTACGACAAGAGCGCGGACGCGGCCGCCCAGCTCATCGCCTCGTACCCGGGGAAAGTCTACCTGCACTGCTATCTTGGCATGCACCGCATCCAAGCGGTCCGGGACCGGTTGTCGGCCATGGGGATCGACTCGGGGACGTACTCGGTCCGCCAGGGGGAACGGAGCCAAGCCGGCATTCTTCTGGACAAGGCCGAGGCCTTGTTCGCCCAGGGCCAATATACCGAAACGATCGGCACGCTTGACCAGATTCCGGAGCCGGACCGAACCCTGGCCGCCGTCCTGCTTCGGGGCTGGAGCCTCTACCGGCTCGGCCGGATCGAGGAAGCCCGGAAAATTTTCCAGGCCGTCCTGGCCGACGAACCCGAAAATGCCGGGGCAAACAGCGGCCTGGGCTATGTCGCCCTGCGGGAGGGAAATAACACCCTGGCCGAAGAAAGTTTCCGGAAGGTTTTAACCGTCGAGCCGGAGAATGCGGACGCCCACGGCGGTCTCGGGCTGGCCCTCTACCGGAGCGGCCGGCTCGAAGAAGCGGCCCAAAGCATCGAACAATCGCTTCAATACGCCCCGAATTCCGAGCTGCGGGGAATTCTGGAACAGATCCGGGGCAAGCGCTGAGCCGGGAGGCCCTTGCTTCGGCTCGGCCGAAGGTGGTACGATTCCGTTCCAGATGAAATCACCCCGCCCCCGTATCATCGTCCCTTATGCCCTGGCCGCCGTATCGGCGCTTCTCTTCTTTTGGACGCGCCCCTCGCTCCAATCCTCCAAGCTTTCCCCGGCCCAGGAATTCGACATCCTGCGGACAGCCGTCCGGCACATCCGCAACGACTACGTGGACGAGGCCCACCCCGACCGGACGATGGAGGGAGCGTTTCAGGGGCTCGTCGGGTCGCTCGACCCCATGTCCGCCTATTTGAATACAGGGCTGATGGCCAAGGCGACCGCCGCCCGGATCGACCGGTTGTACGACGTCGGACTGGCCGCCTACAAGCGGACCGGAATCTTTCCGGTCGTGGTCGGCGTGGCCGAGGACTCGCCGGCGGAACAAGCGGGGATCAAGCCGGGCGACACGGTCACTGCGGTCGACGACCGCTCCACTCTCGTCTGGAGCTACAACGAGTTCCGCTTCGCCCTGAAGGAGGCCGGCCCCAAGCCGGTCAAGCTCCGCCTGATCCAGAAAAACGCGACGGTCGAAAAAACGCTCGAACGGGCCCTGCCTTATTCCGACCCCGTCGCCTGGTCCGCGGAAAACGGCACGGCGGGGGTGGTTCGCTTCGCCCACCTGTTCAGCGGAACAGCGGCCGCTTTTGAAACCGCCGTCCTGCCGAAGATCACCGACCGGACCAAGCCCTTGATTCTCGACCTCCGCGGCTGCCGCGAAGGAGAGAACGGCGAAGCGAGGGCGCTGATCAACCTGTTCCTCAAGAATCCCCGGGCCGGAACGTTCGACCGAAAAGGCGGAGTGAAAGCGGTCTTCTCCTGCCCGGCCGAACCCGTCCTGCCCGACATCCCCCTGGTCGTCTGGACCGACCCGGCCACGATGGGTCCTTCGGAAATCTTCGCCGCCGTCCTCCGCGACCTCAAGAGAGCCAAAATCGTCGGCACACAAACGGCCGGGCTCGCCGCCGAACAGAAACTCTTCCCCCTTGAAACCGGCGACGGACTGCTTCTGACCACCGGGGAATTCGTCCTCGCCTCCGGCGGGAAAGTCTTCGGAAAGGGCGTCACCCCGGATTTGAAAATCGATTCCGACAAGACGTCCCGGAGGGATTACCTGGAACAATCGAAGGGGTTCTTCCGCGGTTTGTAACCGATGAAACGGCGGACCAGGCCGCTCCTCTGGCTGTTCCCCCTTTTCGCTCCCGTTCTTGTTTTTTTATTCGTCCGCGTTTTCGGCCTGCGAACGGCCGCCGAGCCGGAGAACCCGCCCCCGGCGCCGGACGCCCGGCCGGTTGCGGCTTCGATCCGGCCGGCCGACAAAACGATGGAACCGCCCGGGCCGAAAGCCGCCATCATCATCGACGATATCGGCTATAATCTCAAAGCGGTCGAGACGGCCCTCCGCATCGGCCTCCCGCTCACCCTGGCCATCCTTCCCGACGCCGACCTGGCCGGGGAAGCAACCCGAATGGCCGAGGCCGGCGGCCTGGAAATCATGCTTCACCTTCCCTTTGAATCGGAAGAGGAGAAAAACGGCGCGAAAATCTTCAAAGGGACGATCTCGGCCGGAATGGGGCCGGCAGAGATCCGGGCGGCGGTCGTCCGGGCTCTGGACCGGGTTCCCGGCGCGGCCGGCGTCAACAACCATGCCGGGTCGTCGGCGACCGAGAAGGCGAGCCTATTGAAGCCCGTTTTCGAAGTGCTCAAGGAGCGGGGGCTCTACTTCATCGACAGCCGGACGACGACGGGAACCGTGGCTCGAATGGAAGCGATCCGGGCGGGAATCCCCTCTGCTTCACGCCATGTCTTTATCGACGCCGAGCCGGGCGAAGGCCGGGTCGAAGCCCGGCTGCGGGAGCTGTTCCGCCTGGCCCGGGCAAACGGCCGGGCCGTGGGGATCTGTCATCCAAAACGCGAAACGCTGTCCGCCCTGGCCCGGCACTTGATCCTGGCCGAGACCTACGGCGTCCGGCTTGTCTTCGCTTCGGAGATTGTCGACTAACCCAACCCTCCGTCAGAAACCGATCCCGGCCAGAAAGAGAATCGCGCTGTTTTTCACCCGGTAACGATCGCCGTTGCCATCCTGGCAGCAATTCGTCAAGCCGAGGGTGTACCGGATGTCGAGAAGGAGTGTGTTGCGGCCCAACGGCACCGCCACTTCGCCGCCGAAGACCAGGCCCACATCGAAGGGCTTCGACTCGCCGAAATCCTGAGTCGAGGATTCGCCCTCATAGGCGACGTATAACCGGGAGTCGAATTTCATGGCCAGGGCCGGGCCGGCAAAAATAAAAACCTTCGCCTTGGGACTCGAAAGGAGGGCATACTTGAGCAGCACCGGAATTTCGAAATAGTTCAGCCGGACGGCCATCGTCAAGTCGCCATCCGACGCTCTCGAGCCTTTCTGAACAAAGAAGACCTCGGGCTGGAGAGACAGCCCCGGGGCCAGGTCCAGGGTCAGGAAGGCTCCCAGGGAGTATCCCGGCTTGGCCCTGAAATCCTCATCCCAGTCGGCTCCGTTCATATCCGCCAGGGAAAAACCGGCCTTGATTCCCTTGCCCGTCACATCGGCGGCCGGGGCCGCGGAAACCAGCAATGAACAGATTCCTAAAAACACGCCGCAGACGACGGGTGTTTTTCTCATTCGGGGATACCTCCGTGAAGTGGCGGGCTCGGACACTCTAACACATCCCCCGCCTGATCCATAAAGATTCCGGACGGACGGGCTCAGTCCCGCCGGACTTCGAAGAGGACCGTTTCCGAAGCGAGTTCCTTGACCGTCTTCCCGGCCGCCCCGCGGGGAACGATCCAGCAATGGGCCTTCTTTCCCTCGAAGAAGTCCATGGCGTGGGTGATGACCTTGCGCAGCGGGATCGGGTCCCGGGCGACCAGGTTCAGGACGATCATCAGCCAGTTGATCGAATAATGGCTGATGTTGGACCCGCCCTGAAGGAATTGGGTCACCGAGGGGCCGGCGGTTTTCTTCTTGGCGTGGCCGAAGTCGGGGGCGTCGGCCTTCCCGATCGTTTTGAGGCCGGCCAGCTTGGCCGACTCCCTGGCCCAGGCGGCGACCGTCTCGCAGGACGAAATCCGGTCGAACTCGCAATCGTAGATGTCCATGACCAGCTCGAAGGCCGGGGCGAAGCCGTTTTCGACCGGGAGTTTGAAGGACGGCTTGAAGACCTCCGCGGCCTCGGCCAGGCGGGGATGGAAGACCTCACCGGCCGGACCGCCCGGGCCGGCGGCCTCGTAGATGAGCGTGTCCCGGCGGACCTTCTTCACTTCAGAGAACACGCCCCGGGGCAGATGCCAGGCCGCGGCCTTGTCGACTCCGAAGGACTTCAGGGTGAATCCCGCGGCCGTGTCCCGGGGAAGCCGGGCGCAGGTGAAGCAGTTGGCCGCGACGGTCGATCCGTAGCGCCGGTAGTTGATGGCGCTTGTCTCGATGTATTGGACGAGGGTTTCACCGTCGCCGAAGGCCGGGTCGGAGACCATCGGTTCGCCGAACGCGACCATATCGATCGCCTTACAGAGGTCCTGGCTCCATTTGGCGACCCTTGTGACGGACGGCTTCTTTCCGGCCGGGAGGGTGAAGTCCAGGATGAGCTCCTCGCCGTACTTGTCTACCTCGAGGCGGCGCTGGAATTCCGGGTACGGGACGGCCGAGATCTCCGGGGAATACCAGCTGGTCTTGATCCCGGCAGCCTTGAAGCCGCGCTTGGCATTCCGCTCTGCGGCCTTGAAGACGTGACGTCCGCGGGACCCGGCGGTCAGGCTGAACGGCCCGCCCATGTAGCTGACGTTGGTGAACTGGATGACCCGGACATCGTCGAAGATCCGCTCCATCTGGCGCCAGCTGCCCGGGGCTTCAAAGGGCTGGAGGAGCAGGGCGCCCGTCTGGTGGATGGTGATCCCGCCCTCGCGGAGGGCGGCGTAGACGCTCTCGTAAAAACTGGTGTTGAACAGGCTCTTGGCCGGACCGATGGGGTCGGTCGAATCGATGATGATCACGTCGCACCGGCCCTTCATCCGCCGGATCACTTCGGCGCCGTCGCCCACGATCAGGTGGAACCGGGGATCGGTCCAGATGCCGCCCGAGATTTCGGGCATGTGAAGACGGCATTCGTCGACGACGACCTTGTCGATTTCGGCCATCGTCACGCTCTTGACCCCAGGGTGGCGGAGGACCTCCCGGGCGACGCCCCCGTCGCCGCCGCCGATGATCAGGACGTTTTCCGGCGCCGTCGACCGGGCGAACAGCGGCCAGAGGCCGATCCACTCGTGGTAGATCCCCTCGTCCTCCTCGGTCAGCTGGACGATCCCGTCGAGGACCAGGACCCGGCCGAAACGCTCGGTGTCCAGAATCATCAGCTTCTGGAAACCGGTCGGCTTCTCAGGGACGATGACCCGCTTAACCTTGAAGCCGTAGGTCACGTCCGAGTAGAGATCCTCGTAAAACCACAAGTCCCTGCCGCGTTTCTCAAGAGCCATGGCCGTTGTCCTTTCCTTGGAATGAGGAGGCCTCATTATAGCGCAACGGGGCCGGTGCGCAATGCTTTTTCCCGGCCGGATTCCTTGCTTTCCCTTCCCCCGGGAGTTATTATGGAAGCGAGCTCGCAAGGAGGAATGAGATGAAACGCACACGCTTTGCTTCCGGCGCCGCCCTGGCGGCAGCGGCGGTGATCGCTATCCTGGGCCAAACCGGCTGCAAATCCATGAACGATGAGGAGATCAAGGCGTCCATCGAGATCACCGACGTCAGCACCAACTGGACAATGAAGGAATACCGGCAATGGCCGAATCCCAAGCTGACCCTGGTCCCGACGGTGACCTTCCGGATCCATAACCTCACCGGCGAAACCCTCAAATACATCAACATCAACGCGATTTTCAGGGCGGAAAACTCCGTTGAAAATCTCGGCGACCATTTCAAAGCCGTCATCCGAGACGAGGGCATCCCCCCGAACGATTACAGCCCGTACATCACCCTGAAGTCCAATTTCGGCGTCTCCGGAACGACCCTGAATTCTTTTCAAAACAACCCCTTCTGGCAAATCCACGAAGTCCGACTCTTCGCCCAGATGGGCGGCTCGCGTCACGTTCCCATGGGCGAATGGAAAGTCTCCAGGGACATCGATTTCAAGGAGGACACGGCCGTTCCCACGGACAAGAAGGAGCCCGGAGCGGACAAGCTCGAACCCGAGAAAAAGTGACCGAGGACGCCCTTCCCCTCGGATTATTTGTCGTCTAAGGGATTGGGCTTGAGGATCTTGATGTAATTCTTGGTCTTGAGGTCGGATAAAAACTTTGCCAGCTCGGCGTTCTGCTTTTCCAACCCGATCTTTTCCGTGATCTGGGCCCGGGCTTCCTCGAACTCCAGGACCCGGCTGTCTTTCTTGTCCTCGAGCCGGAGAAGGTACCAGCCGTTCTTGGTCTGAACCCAGGAGGTCGTATCGCCCTTCTTCAGCGGCTCGACCGCCGCCAGCAGGGTCTTGTCGAGTTCGGCTTTCTTGAACGTCCCGAGGTTCCCCTTGGCTTCCTTCATCGGTTCGTCCGAATCGGCCTCGGCGATTTCGTCAAAAAGCGTCCCGTCCTTGAGCTTGGCGTCGATTTCGGCTTTCTTCGCCTCCAGGGCCGCCGGCTCCTTGTCTCCGATCGCCAGGTAGACCGCCTTAAGCGTGTATTCCTCCGGCACGATGAACTCATCCTTGTGCTTTCGGTGATAATCCACGATCTCGGCATCCTCGATCACGATCTTCCGGCCGATTTCCATCCCGACGACCGTCTCCTTCATGACCCGGTCTTCCATCATCTTGATCCAGGCATCGTACTGGAAACCCTGCTGGGCCAAGGCCCGCTTGAATTCCTCTTCGTTCGTAAAATCGTTTTCCTTGATGATGTTATCGACGATCGTCTTGACCCGGTCAGTGACGTTGAGGTTCATCGAACGGGCCATCTGGAGGAGAAGTTTGTCGGTGATCAATTCTTCGAGTGTGTTGGTCTTGACGAAGGCGAGGGCCTTTTCCAGCTCTTCGCCCCTGTACCGGGCTTCGGCTTCCCGGATCCGGGCGTCGTATTCGGCCTTGAAGGCCGAAAGGGTGATGATTTCATCGTTGACGACTGCAACGATCTCCTCGACGACTTTCTGGGCCGGTTGCAGGGCGGCCGGACCGAGAAGAAGGAGGGCGGCGAGACAAGCTTTGAAAAAGCGCATGGGATTGTCCTTATTCGGGGTTTTCGTAGATGAACGGCAGGTTGCGGCGGATGACCTCCCATTTCATTTTTTCCTTCAGGGAGGCCAGGTGGGCGTCGATCGCCGCTTGATTTTTCCGTTCGAGAAGCTTGGCCCGGATGGGACCGGCGGCTTCCTCGACCGGCATCAGACGCTGTTCGAATTTTTTATCGAGGCGGAAAATGTGGAACCCGTAGGCCGATTGGACGACCCGGCTGATTTTGCCTTCATCCAGGGCGAAAATCACCTTTTCCAGGTCCGGGGGGAGCTGTCCGAGGCTGAACACTCCCATCAGGCCGCCCTTGTCCGCCTCGGGGCCTTCGGAATCGGTCTGGGCGGCCTCACGGAACAGGCGCTCGCCGGCATTTCTGAGCCGGTTGAGGACTTGGCCGGCTTTGCCTTCGGTCGAGAAGAGGATTTGGCTGACCTGCAGGCGCTCCGGCTGGAGAAAATCGCTTCTGTGCTCTTCGTAATAAGCCACGATTTCCTCATCGCTGACACCGATATTTCGGACCTGATCGGTCAGGTATTTCTCGACGAGAGCCCCTTCCAGAAAATCCTCCCGGCCGGGTTGGGCCGCCTGCCCCACAGACGCTCCGGAGCCGGTTCCTTCCGCAATGGCGGCCTTGTCTTCCTCCGAAAGGACGAAATCGCGAGCGGCGGCCGCGGCGATGATGAGCTTCCGCCTGATGAAGTCCTCAAACAGCCGGCCCGCCGCTTCGGCGGTCAGGCCCTCCCCAGGCTCTCCCAGGGTCAACTGGGCGAACCGGGCAAAATCGGCGTTGACGAAGGAAACGTCTTCAACCGTCAAGATGGGAAGGGCGGCCCGTTCGGGGTCATCCAGGCGGAATCCCTCGGCCAGGGGGGGAGGAACGGCCTTCTTGCCGCAGGCCCCGGCCCCCAGGCAGAGAACCGCCGCCGTCGCCAGGACGGCTGCGGAAAAAGGGCTCCATTTATTCATCATCAGCCTAGTAAACAGTTATTTTACCCTATACCTGATAACTCCAGCAAGGCCCGGGCCGTTTCACGCAGGAAAGCCCCCGCCTGGGAGGACCGGAGAGGGAGGGTCATGACGCCCTGCGGGGTCATCGAGCCCCGGGTCCGGTTCAGGAGGGCGGCGATCCGGGCCGGGTCGACCGGGGTGGACGGCTGGAATTTCAAGATGACCCGGTGATCGACCCGGTCCACGGAAGCCAGGCTGAGCTTCCCGGCCAGGAATTTGATCCGGCCGTACTGGAGGAGATGATCGACGCCCGGCGGCGGCGGCCCGAAGCGGTCACGGATTTCCTCCTCCAACGAGCGGATCTCGTCTGAATCCGCGGCCGAAGAAATCCGCTTGTATAGGTTGAGCCGGACGTTCATCGCCGGAATGTAGGATTCCGGGATGCGGACCTCGACCCGGAGATTGATTTCGCAGCGGACCTCCTGGACGGCCTCGCCCTTGATCTCCTTGATGGCCTGTTCGAGGAGGTGGATGAAATAGTCATAACCGACCGCTTCCATCGTCCCGTGCTGAGCCTCGCCGAACAGATGGCCGGCGCCCCGAATCTCCAGGTCCTTCATCGCCAGGCGGAAGCCGGACCCCAGCTCGCTGAACTCCTTGATCGCCTCGAGGCGCTTTCGGGCGATCGGGGTTAGCTCCGAAAACGGCGGGACGAGGAAATAGGCGAACGCCTGGCGGGAGGACCTCCCCACCCGGCCGCGAAGCTGATAAAGCTGGGCCAGGCCGAAGTGGTCGGCCCTGTGGACAAGCAGGGTGTTGACCAGGGGGATGTCGATCCCGTTTTCGATGATCGTCGTCGAGACCAGGATATCGTACCTCTGGTTGATGAAGTCGATCATCCGTTTTTCCAGCTCCGCCGGCGGCATCTGTCCATGGACGGTGACAAGCCGCGCCTCCGGGACCCATCCCCTGATTTTAGCGGCCAGCGTGTCCATCTCCTCGATTTTATTGATGACGTAGTAGACCTGGCCGCCCCGGGCCAGTTCCTGTTTGATCGCCCCGGAGATCAGGCGCGGGGAGAACGTCGTGACCACGGTGTGAACGGCCAGCCGGTCCTTGGGCGGCGTCTCGATCAGGCTGATGTCGCGCAGGCCGGTCAGCGAAAGGTTGAGGGTCCGGGGAATGGGCGTGGCCGTCAGGGTCAGGACATCGACCGTGGCCTTGATGTGCTTGATTTTTTCCTTGTGGCTGACGCCGAACCGCTGCTCTTCATCGACGACCAGCAGGCCCAAGTCGCGGAAAGCCACATCGGCCGAAAGCAGGCGATGGGTGCCGACGACGATGTCGACCCGGCCGTTTTTCAGGTCGTCCACGATCCGGCGCTGCTCGGCCGGGGATTGGAAGCGGGTCAGGGCGGCAACCTTGACCGGGAAGAGGACCATCCGGGAGGAGAAGGTCTTGTAATGCTGGCTGGCCAGGACGGTCGTCGGGCAGAGGACGGCGGCCTGTTTGCCGTCCATGACCGCCTTGAAGGCCGCCCGGATGGCGACCTCGGTCTTGCCGTAGCCGACGTCGCCGCACAGCAGCCGGTCCATTGGAGCGTCCGATTCCATGTCATCCTTGATATCCCGAATGGAGCGCAGCTGGTCCTCGGTTTCGTCGTACTCGAATGTTTTTTCGAACTCATCCTGCCACCGGCCTTCGGGGCTGAAGGCGAACCCCTTGACGGCCTTGCGCTGGGCGTAAAGCTCCAGGAGCTCGTGGGCCAGCTTGGCCACGGCTTTCTTGGTCCGCTCTTTGGTCTTTTGCCAGTTTCCGGTGCCGAGCTTATCGAGGAGCGGCACGCCGGTCCCGACCGGAGTGTACTTCTGGACGAGGCTCAGGTCCTCGACCGGTACGAACAGGGTGTCGTCGTCCCGGTACCCGAGCTCCATGAACTCGGCCGGCCGGGCCTCCACATCCATCTTGACCAGGCCGCGGAACAGGCCGACGCCGTAATCAGCGTGGACGATGTAATCGCCGGCCTTGAGGTCCTGGAACTGGGAGATGGACGGGCGGGCCGCCGGACGTGAAGGGATGACCCGTTCCTCGGTCAGGATGTCCTTCTCGGCGTAGAACCAGGCCTTCTCCCGCGGGTAACCGAAGCCCCGCTCCAGGTCGCCGAGACAAAGGACGACCTCGCCGCTCCGAGCGGCCACCAGCGGCGATTCGGCTTCGAGCGAGGGGATTTCCTTCGTCTCGAGCAAGGCCCCGATCTTTTTCAGTATCGGCGGCGTGGAAAGGAAGATGACGCAGCGGTCGCGCTCCTCGTGGATCCGCTTCATCGTCTCGAGGAAAAAGAAGATCTTGTTCTCGAAGCGCGGCACGGGTTGGAACCCGAAGACGAATTCCCGCCGGTTCCGGTCTTCGACAATCTCCACCTCGCCGCAGAAGACCGCCTCGGCCCGCAGTTTGTCATAAAGGCTCGGGGGGTAAATTGTTTCGAGAGCGGGAAGGCCGGAGCGGGCCTTGCGGGCCGTCGGCTCCTGGGCCCGGAAATCGGCCGTCGCCTCGGTCCACTCCTTTTCAATCTCCTCCGGATGGTCAAAGACGAAAACCGCGTCTTCCAGGTAGCGGGTGAAGGGGACGGAGGCCGGCACGGAGGCATCGGCGTTGGAAGAATCGGCGCCTGGAGAGAATCCGGGCGTTTCTGAGAGCGAGGGAACCAGGGTTCCGTCGATCTGGTGGACGGCCCTCTGGGTGGACGGGTCGAACTCGCGCAGGGAAACGACCCGGTCGCCGCCGAACTCGATTCGGACGGGATTTTTCTGCCAGGGGGAGAAGACATCGACAATCCCGCCGCGGAAGGCATACTCGCCGCGGAAGGCGATCAAATCTTCGCGGACATATCCGAAGGCGGCCAGCCGGGCGATCAGCGCATCGCGGTCGAATTCGGCATTCCTGTTCAGCCGGAGGAAAAGACCGGGCAGGCGCTCGGGCGCCGGGAAAGGCCGGAGCAGGCCGAATAAACTGGTCACGGTCAGGATGGGCGGGCGGTTGGCCAGGTCGAAAAAGAAGCGCATTCTCGAGGCGACCGCGTCCAAAGAGGGCGGAGAGTCCAGGTACGGATTATCGGCAAGCGAAGGGAGGCATCGAACGATTTTTGAGGAGCCGAGATGCCGGAGGAAGAAGCGGGCCCGGTCTTCAAAGTCCGCCAAGGAGCGGGAGGAGGGGCGGACGAAGACGACCTTTTTCGGGCCGGCCAGGGCCAACTGGGAGAAGAGATAGGGGACAGCCGCATCGGTCAGCCCGGAAACGGAGAGGCGGGGCCTTTCCTCCCCCCCGAAGAGAGAGGTCTGGCCTTCGGGAACGCGGGGGAGGATGGAAACCGCCCGGACGAGGTCCTTGAACTCGGGCGTCTCCCTCAGGAAGTCAAGGCTCATGGCAGCAAGCGGACATTATAGCACCGACCGGGAGAAACCGGGGCCAAAGTCCGGTCAGATTTTCACGACGACCTCGGACTGAACCTTGCCCGGACACGACTTCATTTCTTTCCCAACATATTGCATTTATTTAACTTACTGAGGTCCGACCCCAAACCCAACAACCGGTTACTTTTGCGGCATCGGACGAATGACGGCTTTTTTGACCAGCTTCCTACCGTTGACTTCCAGGATGACCTGATACTCCCCCGGGCCGGCCTGGCTGCGGCCACGAGCCCCGATGGTCCGCCCCGCGGGGTCAACCGGAGCTTCCGTCTTCGCCGGAATAAAACTCAAATCCCAGGTCACGGAATGAAGCCCGGCCCCGCCGTCCCCTTCGATGACGGTCAGCGGTTCGCCCCGCAAGTCGGCAATCGTGATTTTCGCTTTTCCAGACGCCGCGCTCTTCAGGTAGTAATGGACGGTCATCGCCGTCGGCTCGTTGGGAACCATGTGGTGGCGGTGGCCGCCGAAGTCATCGAACATATTTCGAGGCCATCTCCAGCGGACGACCGGACGGACCTCGAACAGGTGGATGTCCTTATCCGCGAAATCCTCCCGGACTTCCTGAAGGGGCGAAATGTTCGTGATGAAAATTCCCCGGCCGTGGGTGGCGGCGACGAGGTCGTTTTCCCGGGGGTGGATGAGCATGTCCTGGACCATGGCCACGGGCGGCAGCCCTTTTCCCATGGCGGCCCAGCTTTTTCCGCCGTCGAGCGTGGAATAAACGCCCGACTCCGCGCCGACGAACAACAGGCCGGGATTCCGGCGGTCCTCGACAACCACGTAGACCGTGCCCTCGGGGAGGCCGGCGGAGAGGTCCGTCCAGGTCGCCCCGAAATCATCAGTCCGTAGAACGAACGGGCGGTAGTCGTCGCGGTGCCATCCGGCTTTCGTGGCATAGGCCCGGCCCTCGGCATGGGATGACGCCGCGACGCGGGTCACGTAATAGTCCGCCGGCCCGCCGGCCGAGGCCGCCGCCGCGGTCGCGTCGAACCAGGCCGCTCCGCCGTCCTTCGTCACCTGGATCTTCCCGTCGTCCGTCCCGCACCAGATGACGCCCGGGTGAAGCGGCGATTCGGAGATCGAGGTCAGGGTGCAGAATTCGATGTTGCCCTTGAGCTTCTCCGGGTCGTTGGTCGTGAGGTCGGGAGAGATCTCGTTCCATGAATCCCCCCGGTTCATCGAACGGAGCAGAACCTCGGCCCCCAGATAAACGATCCGGCTGTTGTGCGGGGAAAGATGGATGGGTGAAGTCCAATTGAAGCGATAGGCCGGTTGGCCTTTCGGGCGGGACGGCCGGATGAATTTCGAAACGCCCATCTTCAGGTCGACCCGCTGAATGGCCCCGTTCTGGGAGGCGTTGTACAGCCAGCGGCTGTCTTCGGGATCGACCTGGTTGAACATCCCGTCGCCGCCGCCGACCGAAGTCCATGTTTCCTCGGTGATGAAGCCGGCCGGCCCCTGGCTCGGGAACTTGATCGAGCCGTTGTCCTGGGTTCCGCCGTAGATGTTGTACGGCTCCTCCATGTCCACGCCGATGGCGTAATACTGGGCCAGGGGGAGGTTGTCGTAAACGTCCCAGGTCTTCCCGAAATCGTAGGAAGCGGCCAGGCCGCCGTCGTTTCCGAGCAGGATATGGCTCGAATCGGACGGGTTGATCCAGATCGCATGGTGGTCGACATGGACGTTTTCGGCCAGGTTCCCGGGGCTGTTTTTCCCCCAGGTCCGCCCTCCGTCGAGCGACCGCAGAAGCGGCGTGCTCGGAACATAGACGACCTTGTCGTCATTGGGGTCGACGTAAATCTGGCCGTACCACTTGCCGCCGCCGATGCTCACTCCGTCGGGGCTCATCTTCGTCCAGGTTTCGCCGCCGTCCTCCGACCGATAGACTTCCCCGCCGATGGGCCGGTCTTTCGATTCGATTCCCAGGCGCTTGTCCCGGGCGGCTTCGGCCGGAGTCGGGGGGCGGGTGTTCACGTTATCGATCGTGGCGTACATGATGTCGGGGTTTTTCGGGAAGAGGGCCAGACCGATCCGGGCCAGGCTGCCCGCGGGAAGTCCCGTCTCGAGTTTCCGCCAGGTTTTGCCCGCGTCCATGGACTTGAAGATGCCGCTTCGCGGCCCGCCGTCCTGGAAGTTCCAGGGGATGCGCTGTTTGTCGTAGGCAGCCAGGAAGACGATGTCGGGATTCGACGGATTCAGAAGAACGTCGACGACACCGACCTTCTCCCCGGCCTCGTAGACCTTCTCCCAGGTTCTTCCGCCGTCGACGGTTTTATAAAGCCCGCGCTCGGGATTGAACGAGAAGTGGTATCCGGTCGCGGCGACATAGACGACGTCGGGATTCCGGGGATCGACGGCAATCCGGCCGATATGCCGGGTCTTCTCCAGGCCCATCTGCGCCCAGGTTTTCCCGCCGTCGGCCGACTTGAGGACGCCGAAGCCCCGGACGGGAATCCGTCCCGAGGCGGGATCACCCGTCCCGACCCAGATGATGTCGGGGTTGGAAGGGGCCAGGGCGAAATGGCCGATGGGGATGTTGCTTTCGCCGGGAAGAAGGGAGGCGAACGTCGTCCCGTTGTTTTCCGTTTTCCATAACCCGCCCGTGGACGGGGCGATGAAGAACGTGAACGGCCGCTTCGGCAGGGCGGCGATATGGAGGATCCGGCCGCCCTGGCGGGCCGGTCCGACCGACCGCCAGGAAAAGACCTTAAAAAGATCCGCGGCCTCGTTTAAACCGGCCGCGCCCGAAGCGAATGCGGCGGGCAAAACGAGCGCCGCGCAGACAGAAAGCCAACGCCCGGTTTTGCGGGTTGTCTTCGGCATGTTTCTCTCCCTCCATCATCGGCGTTGAAACGGGCGGCCCGGACCGCCCCGAAATCCACCCGGGAATCATATTTCAG
>JAFGEN010000246.1 GCA_016931595.1 Candidatus Aminicenantota bacterium
CGCCCGGCCGGCCTGTTCGCTTCGGGAACGATCGGTCCGGAACCTGGCGAAACAACCGAACCCGCGGTTTTACCCGCCAGGACTTCGGCCAGGTCCATGACCCCCAGAACCCTCGTCCTGGCCCGCTCGACCGCCCGCCCGATCAAGGGGAAGAGCATCTGCTGGTCCCGGAATCGGACCTCGGTTTTAGCCGGATGGACGTTGACGTCGACTTCGCCCGGGGGCAGATCGATAAAAAGAAAAGCCTCGGGGGACAAGCCTTTCTCGAGAAGACCGGAAAAGGCCCGGTTGAGGGCGGCGGCGAGGATCTTGTCCTTGACCGGCCGCGTGTTAACGAAAAAAAACTGGCGGGTCCGGTCCGGCCGCCCATAGGGAGGTCGGGAGGCGAAGCCCGAGATGCGCACCGGCCCGTCGGCGAAATCCACTTCCATCATCCTGTCCAGGGCGTTCTTCCCATGGAGCTGGTACAAGCGCTCGCGCAGGCCGGCGGCCGGAGGGCAATCCAAGACGGTCCGTTCGCCGTGGCGAACCGTCAAGCGAAGGCCGGGATGGGCCAGGGCGACGGTCGAGAGAAGCTTGACGATCAGGTTCAGCTCGGAGGCGTCGCTCCGAAGAAATTTTTTCCGGGCGGGAAGATTGAAAAAGAGGTCGCGGACTTCGATTTCCGTCCCCCGGGGAAAGGCCGCGTCCCTGGTCCGCCCTTCCGCGCCCGGCTCGCTTTCGACCTGCGATCCGGAGCCGTCTCCTCCGTCGGAGGTTCTGAGGGTGAGTCGCGAAACCGCGGCGATCGAGGCCAGGGCCTCGCCCCGGAAGCCCAGCGTTGCGATCGCCGAAAGGTCTTCCTCCCGGGAGATCTTGCTCGTGGCGTGGCGGACCAGGGCCAAGGCCGCATCCCCGCGGCTCATTCCGCAGCCGTCGTCCCGGATCCGGATGAGGGCTTTACCCCCGCCGGCCAGGTCCACCGAGATCGAGGCCGCTCCGGCGTCAATGGCATTTTCGACGAGCTCTTTGACCGCGGAAACCGGCCGTTCGATGACTTCACCGGCGGCGATTTTTTGGGCCAGCAAGTCGGGAAGGACGGCGATGCGGTTCATGGGCGGCCGGTCTCATTATCGCATATTTCTCCCGTCGTCGAGCGCTCGCCGACGGTTGCGATCCGGACGAGGACAGCCGCCCCTTCCGGCTGTCTCCCGTCGGGGACGATGACTTCGAGATAGTTGGACGTCAGGATTTCCAGGCCGCCGGGCTTTCGCTGAATGACGATCCCGGGAAGCATCCGGCCTGAAAATCGCCGGCGGTAGGCGAGGTTCTTTTCCCCGGACAAACGCCGAAGGATCACGGCCCGGGACTTGACCTTGGCGGGCTCCACGGCCCGGTCCTCGGCCGCTTTCGTCCCCGGCCGGGCGGAGAAAGAAAACACGTGGGCATAGGCCAGCGGCGTTTCTTCGAGAAGGGCGGCCGTGGCCTCGAAATCCCGCTCGGTTTCGCCGGGAAACCCGACGATGAAGTCCGACCCGAGGCAGGCCTCCGGGGACAGCCGGACGAACCGGCCGGCTAAATCCCGATAACCCCCCGCGGTGCTCTCCCGGCCCATCGCCTTCAGGATCCGGTCCGAGCCATGCTGAAACGAAAGGTGAAAGTGCGGAACGACTCGCCGGGAAGACGCCAGGAAGTCGAGAAAGGGGAAGGGCAGGAGGCGCGGGTCGAGCGAACTGAGGCGGACGCGGAATTCTCCCGACAGCGCCTCGATCCGGGTCAACAATTCCAGAAGCGACGAGCGGGGGTTGAGATCGCGGCCGTAGGAACAAAGATGGATCCCGGAGAGGATGATTTCATGATATCCGCTAGAAACCAAGCCCTCGATCCGCGACAGCACAGCCTTCACCGGCCGGCTCGCGCTTCGGCCGCGGACGGAGGGGATGACGCAGAAGGCACAGGCCATATCGCAGCCGTCCTGGACCTTGACCAGGGCCCGGGCCCGGTAGCTTCCAGGCGGATCACTTGGCGCCGCGAAGCCCGAAACGCGCCCGAGGCCGTTTTCAAAGCACCGCGCCGGCAGGGCCGGCTTGTCCGCATTGGGAACGACTTTCCAAACTCCGGGCATGGCGTTCAAGCCCTCGGGGTCGCGCTCGGCCAGACAGCCCGTGACCACGATCCGGGCCCGGGGATTTTCCCGGGCGACTTTCCGGATGAACCTCCGGACGTCGCGGTCGGCCCGCGAGGTCAGGGTGCAGGAATTAACGACGATCAGGGCGCTTCGGGCGGGTTCAGCTTCCAGGATCCAGCCCTTGTCGTGAAATTCCGCCGCCCAATCGAAGGCCTCGGCCTGGTTGACCCGGCAGCCGAAATTCTGGATGAAAACGGAGCCGGCGGGCATCATCATGATTTGGACGGAACGGCAACGGGCGTCGAATCGACGGGCCCGGTCACATCCCCCGCCGGACCTTCTCCGAATCGGCTTCGACCTGGGCGGCCATCCGTTCCTTGTGGGCGACGAGCTTCTCCCGAAGCTCCGGCCGCTTGAGGGAAAGGATCTGGACAGCGAGCAAGGCGGCATTCCCGGCGCCGCTCTTTCCCGTCCCCATCGTGGCCACCGGGATGCCCTTGGGCATCTGGACGGTGGAGAGCAGGGCGTCCAGGCCTCCCAGCCCGCCGCTTTCGACCGGAATCCCGATGACCGGCCGGACCGTATGGGCGGCCACGACTCCGGCCAGGTGGGCCGCCTTGCCGGCCGCGGCGATGAAGACCTCCGCCCCCTCGGCCTCGTAGCGGCGGATGAGCCCGACCGTCCGCTCCGGTGAGCGATGGGCGGATGTGACTTCGAGGGTATGCTCGACCCCGAATGTTTTCAGCGTCTCCAAGGCCTCGGCGACGACGTCCAGGTCCGACGCGGATCCGATGAACATGACGACGTCCATGATCTCCTCCCCTCCGTTTTCAGGATTCCAATTCGACCGCCCCGATATCCCGGCGGAACTGCATCCCCTCGAAGGAAATGCGGTCGACGGCCCGGTAGATCCGGTTCATGGTCTCGGACAGTCGAGGCTCGGCCGCGCCGACGCCCAGGACCCGGCCTCCGTTGGTCAGATAGCGGCCGTTTTCGAACTTCGTGCCGGCATGGAAGATCACCGCGCCCGTCCGGGCCGCGTCCTCCAGTCCGGCGATGGGCTTCCCTTTCTCGTAAGCGCCGGGATAGCCGCCGGAAGCCAGGATGACGCATCCGGAGGCCTTCCGGTTCCAGGTGACCTCGTTTTCCAGGACATCCTCGGCAATGGCCGACATGAGGATATC
Source organism: Candidatus Aminicenantota bacterium (assembly GCA_016931595.1). Lineage (GTDB taxonomy): Bacteria > Acidobacteriota > Aminicenantia > Aminicenantales > UBA4085 > JAAZPG01. The sequence goes on from JAFGEN010000246.1 coordinate 3,292, forward strand.
GACCAGGTCGTTTTCGAGACGGAGCATCTGAGGCTGGGTTTCCGGGTCGCCGAACCGGCAGTTGAATTCCAGGACCTTGGGGCCCTCCTCGGTCAGCATCAGGCCGGCGTAGAGGGCGCCCTTATATTTCCTCCCCTCTTCAAGCATCCGGGTGATCGTCGGGAGGATGATCGTCGACATGATCTGGGCGTACATCTTCCGGTTCATGTAGGGCGAAGGGGAGATGGTCCCCATTCCGCCGGTATTCGGCCCCCGCCCGCCCTCGTGGATGGTCTTGTGGTCCATGGTCGTGACCAGGGGCAGGGCTTTATAGCCGTCGGCGATGACGATGAAGGAGACTTCCCGTCCGGTCAGGAATTCCTCGATCAGAAGCCGTCCTCCGGCCTCGCCGAATTTCCTGTCGACCATAATCTCCCCGACCGCGGCCGCGGCTTCCTCCTCGTTCTGGCAGACCATGACCCCCTTGCCGGCCGCCAGGCCGTCGGCCTTGAGGACAACGGGGTAACCGAATTCGCCGGCCGCGAGGATCTTCCGGGCCGTTTCGGGAGAATCGGCGATTCGAAACCGTCCGGTGGGAATGCGATGCCGTTCCATGAACTGCTTGGCGAAAATCTTGCTCCCCTCGAGTTCGGCCGCTTTCTTGGACGGCCCGAAAATCCTGAGGCCGCGCTTTTCGAACTCGTCCACGATTCCCAGGGACAGCGGCACTTCCGGGCCGACGACCGTGAGCTCCACGGTTTCCCCGGCCGCGAATTCAGCCAGGGCCTCGATGTCGGTCTCCCCGACCGGGACGTTCTCGGCGACCAGGCGGGTGCCGCCGTTTCCGGGAGCGCAGAAGACCTTCGAAACCATCGGGCTCTTGGCGATCTTCCAGGCCAGAGCATGTTCCCGCCCGCCCGACCCGACGACAAGGACTTTCATCGCGCTCCCCCCTCTTTCGGATTCGGCTCAGCCTTTGCGGCCGAGGGCGGCGGCGAACGCTTCGGCGACGCCGGCAGCGGGCATCGCCGCGGCAAAGACCCGGGCCGCCAGGGGCACGGCCTCGGCGGCCGGAAGGCAGAACTTCATTTCCTGGAAATTTCGGCGGAACGCGGCGACCGCGTCCTTGACCGGCTTGTTCCGGATGACACAATC
>JAFGEN010000247.1 GCA_016931595.1 Candidatus Aminicenantota bacterium
CCCGTCCTCCCCGGGGGTGACTTTCTGGAAAACACTCTTCTCCACCTGACCCGGCGCCGGTTCGGGTCCGAGTGCGCGCCCCTTCATCGGCTCGGCCGCGGGACATCCGGGGCGATTCTTTTCACCCGGAACAGCCGGTGTGCCCGGATTCTTTCCAAGGCCATGGCCGAACGCCGCATCCGAAAAATCTATCTGGCCTTGGCCTCGGGAATCGTCCCAATGGATGAATTCGCCATCGACGCCCCCATCGGACCCGTTCCGTACGGCCCATTGACGACGATCCACGCCTTTAGCCCGGAGGGACGTCAATCGCTCAGTCATGTCCGGGTCCTTGAACGAAAGACCGGCGACGGAACGACCCTTCTGGAAGTGGCGATATCGACCGGCCGGCCCCACCAGATCCGAATCCACTTGAGCTATGCCGGATTCCCTCTCGTCGGGGATCCGCTATACGCCTCAGGCGGCCGGCCCAAGCCGGTCGCCGAAGACAATGTCGGCGCCGCTCTTCCCGGCGACCTCGGATACCACCTTCATTCCTGGAAAATCGGTTTCATCCACCCCGACACGGGCCAAGACCTGGAGGTCATCGCCCCTCCCCCGCAGGTCCTCGCGCCGCCCTCCGGATAATTCGGAGGCCAATCATTCGGGGCCAGGGCCCCGATCTTTTCCGATCTTATGGCCGCGCTTGTTCAGGAAAGAGGCGCCGCGGCCGGCCGGCTCACGTCCCCGCCCAGTAATGGGCAAGAATTCCGTTGTGGATGACGAGGCGGATATAACCGTGGGTCACGCTGACGTTCCGCTCGCTCGTCCCGATGACTCCCCCGCCGAGGGAATCGATCGACCCGGTGGTCAGTTCCTCCGTTCGCAAGGGCCTGGTGAAAATCATGACCCGGTAGGAGCCCGGTTCGGCAAAGAGGATTTCCGCCTCCTTCCGGGAAAATCCAAAAGTACGGTAATTATTCCGGAGGACATGGGCGACATCCGGGTTTTCGGCTTTCCACTGGTCTAAAACCCCGTACTGCCAGTTCTTGACGATCAAATCAAGGACGTCGGTCTCGCTCCGGCCGAGCATCGGCTGGAGCCCTTCCCGCAGAAGCTTGACCTGCTGGCCTTCATAGGACATGCATCCGGCCAGGCCGGCAAGACAGAAACAAAGCGCTGCGATTTTGATTTTCATCAACCCTCCTTTAGAAGGCCTCGGGTCACTCGCCCAAGGGTCGAACTAAGAAGATTTTATTTCTTATTCGAAAATATTGTCAAATCAAGACGGCGGGATATTGCATCCTCTTCTTCGCGGCGGTCCGGAAATAATCGGTGCCAGGTTACTCATTCACCTATTTCCTCCGGGTCATATGGAATGGGGGAATGAGTAACCTGGCACCGATTTCGGGAATCGTTTTTACGCCTGGCGCCCCCCCCTCAGGAGGTCATTGCCTTCGACCGCCCTTTTATGAAAATATTGGCGCATGAGAATAATCGCGATTCTGGGCATGGCCGTTGTCATGTGCGCCGGCCAGGTTCCGGCGGCCGAGCCGCCGGTCAAGGTCATGACCCTGGGGACCTTTCCCTTCAGCTTCCCCAACCTGGACCAGGTTAAGATCGAGAAGGGCGATCAGATCGACGTTCTCGCCCCCGTCTACCAGAAGGAAATCGAAGGTTTGGTTGAACGACTGGCGGAGTTCCGGCCGACCATCCTGGTGATCGAGCGGCCGCCGGACCGGCAGGCCGAAATCGACTCCCTCTATCGATACTATTTGGAGGGAAAGCACATTCTGAGCCGGAGCGAAGAGCAGCAAATCGGCTTCCGTTTGGCCAAACGCCTGGGACTGGAACGTCTTCATTGCGTCGACGAATGGGGGCAGTTTACCGAGAACGTCCGAAAGCTCGTCGAGGCCGATGGCGGCTTCGAGGCGGCCCGGTTCGAAAAATATTTCATGGAGAATCCGGATATCGGGAAAAAATTTGTCCGGCAACCCATTTTCAAAACGCAGGGGATCGTCGCCGACAGGGCTATGGGCGAAGTGTCCGTTCTGTCCCCAGAGTGCGGCTTCTGTTGCGAGGCGAGAAGGGTGAAACTGCCCGAATCCTCGTTACCACGAGGATTCGGACTGTAAGGCCCGTGCGAGTCGCACTGCGAACCCTTCGCAACGAAACAAATTATGAATAATCCAGGTTAAACGAACATGACCGAAAGCCTTTCATTTCATACTCGTTCTTCGCGCCGGCTGGGCGATTTGCCGCTTGCGATCCTCATTCCGGCTTTAGGTGGATGCCTGCTCCTTCTTCTTGGATCCTTGGCGGCGGGAGCGGTCCCGGGAAAAGACATTCAGACCGGCCGGACGAGCGCCGGTCCCGCGGCCCTGAATGCGCCCGATTCGCTTTGGCGGATCGATTTCTTCCGTTCCATCGCCGGAGATCTTTCGTCGGACTTTCAGAAAGTCCTGGACCAAGCTCTCGAGGGAATACTCTCGCACGCGCCGGGAGCGAGTGTGGCCGTGGGCGTTCCCGGAAGGGGGACCTGGTCGGCGACGCGGGGCCTGGCCGTCACCCGACCCCCGATGAAGATGACGACGGACGCCGCCTTTCAGGCGGCCAGCATCACGAAGCTATTCACCTCGGCGGCGGTCATGCAACTCGTCGACGAAGGCCGGTTGCGCCTGGACGACCGGGTGATCCGATGGTACCCGGACGTGCCGAATGCGGCGGACATGACGATCGAGCATCTACTGGGACATACCTGCGGACTCGTCAGCTTCAACATCCTCCCCTCCCTCGGCGGGGAATACCGGACCCCCGACGAGGTCATCCGCCTGGCCGCGGCCGAACCGCCTCTGTTCAAACCCGGGACGAATTGGGCCTATACGAACACGGGATATGCTCTTCTCGGACGCATCATCGAAAAAATCGAGGGAAAACCATTAGCCGAAATCCTGGCCCGGCGGATCACAAAGCCCCTTTCGCTCGACCGCACGATTCTCCGTCACCCCGGCGACGGCTTCTCAATTGTCGGCGGCCACGCCTCGGGCAAGCCGGTCGCGGTTCGGGATGGATACGCCACGGCCTATGCCGCCGGCGCCCTGGCCTCGACCGCACCCGACCTCGTCCGCTTCTGGCGGGCTTTTCTGGCCGGCGAGCTTTTTTCCAAAGCCCGGTTGAAAACGATGTTCTCGCGGATGCGGGCCATGGACCCGGGGGGACGGATGTATTACGGCCAGGGCGTCCAAATGTACGACATCCCCGACGGCCCAGGCCTCATGTTCGGCCACAGCGGCGGCATCACCGGCTTCACAAGCATTGTTGCGTATATCCCGAAGGACGACATCTTCGTCGCCGTCCTGTTCAACGACAAGGACGTAGCTGCGGAAGCCGGCCTTTGGGCCCTCGTCCGGGCCGTCCGCGGTTTCCGCGAAGCCGGAACGCCCTAAGGCGGCCCAAGGTCGATATTGTGGTCCGCAAAGGAAAATAACCGGTGCCAGGTTACTCATTCACCTATTTCCTCCGGATCCCATAGAATGGGGGAATGAGTAACCTGGCACCGATTTATTAAAAATCCAACTTGAAGCCGGCGTAAAGCTGGCCGTCGTCGCGGAACGACCCGAACTTCGTCATCACCCGGTCCCCGGAGACCGCGGCGAAAGCCCCGCAAACCAGGTTCAAGGCGTCGGCGATCCGGAATTCCGCCTCCGGCATGACGACAAAGGCCGCCCCGTTGGACGTGGTTTCATACACTCCTCCGAATTTCAGCTTAACCGTGTCCCGGGCGAACTTGTACTCCAGCCGGCCGAGGACGTAATTTCCCGGTTCGCCGAAAAACATCCCGGGCCGGAAGCCGAACGTCTCGGCCGCTTCCCCCCCGTAATCGACCTCATCGAAAAAGCCGTGGAGGAACTGCAGGTTGACCGCAAAGCCGCCGCCGAAATTGTAATCGACTCCGACGACGTATTTCCAGAAACCCTTCTCGAACATCTTGAAGGTCCGCTCATAGGTCACGGCATGGTCAACGACGAAGATCGGGAAAGCGAGCCGGCCGTCAACATTCTCGGGAACGACGTAAGCCGCTTCCCCCCAGAATCCGATGCCGCCCGCTTCCCCCGCCAGGTCCAGCCCCCAGATCCCGGCCTTGGGATAATAGAAGGTCCCGGCGGTCCCGGTCGCCCAGTCCCGGCTCACCGACCGCAAGTAAGGCAGCGACAGGTTGCCCCGGTAATAGGACAGGCCGAGGTCGATCCCCAGCGGCCGGGCTGCGACCCGCATTCCCCAGGCAGTGCGCAGCGCGTTGTCTTTCCAGCCTTTTTCCACCGCGACGCTTTCCATGGGAAAAAATTTATCGGCCAGCCCCGCATATCCGAACGGCAGGGGCGAAACCTGGTGCTGCAGCAGCCAAACCGCCTGAATCTTCCACGAGCCGCCGGGATAAAATTCGAAGTTGATTCCGGTCTGGGGCCGGCGCTCGAAGAAATAGTCGGGGTCAAACGAGAGGAAATTGGCGAAATCGATCGGGTTGAGATTGTCCACGACGCCGATCTTGTCGGCCGTGCCCCAGGAGATTCTCTGTTTGCCGGCGGTCAAATCGAGCCCGGAGATCAGAAAATCGCGCACCTTGACCCAGCCTTCGTACAACGTCATCTCGAAATGCTCGGACGAAACGGGTGAGCCGAGAAAGGCCGATTCCGGAAACTGGCCCGAATCGAGCAGGTCGCCCGGGTAGGAGAAGGCGTCGAACCGTATTCCGTAACTCACCCGGTCGTTGACCGAGCCGGCGATTTTCAGCCGGACCTCGGCCCGGCGGAAGGCGAATTGACCGGCCTTATGGGTGAAAAATAATCCGTCCGGGTTGTCGGCCGCATAGAGGGACGAAAACAGCCGGACCCGGCCGGTGACTTCGGGCTTCGCCGCCGTCGAGTCCGCTTCCCCGGACCACGCCAAACCGGCCGCGGCCAAATATATGGAAAGAATGAGAGCCGTTTTTTTCATGTTCGCCCGCCCTCCGGCCTCAACCCCGAATGCTGCGGACCAGGTTGCGCTCGGTGAACAGGTCGTCCCCGACACCCTTGTCGACCTTTATGTTCTTGAACTCCAGGGTCGTCGTCGAATTTTTCCTATGGTCGGTCATCTTGACCTTGGACATGACCCGGTATTTATCGATCGAGGCGTACGCCTGCTCGGTGGACTTCCAGAGGCGTCCGGCATCGTCATACATTTCGGTTTTGACCGGGACGCCCATCTCCTTGTCCACCGTCATGACGATCCGGGCGTAGGACTGATCGGCGCCGGCTTTCTTCTTGAGCTCCAGAACCCAGGCCAAAGGCGACTCCTCCTTCAGGACCGGGTCATACGAGGCGGTAAAATCCCCCGTCCCCAGGTCGTCGTAGGAAAAATCCGAGCTCATGAATGAATCCTTCTTGTTGGAGGAAGCGATCCGGCGTGTCCGCTTGAATTCGGGGAGATAGATGTACATCGTGTCGTCGCTCAGGACTAAAAACCCGACGTCGCGGACATCGGCCGGGGAGATGAACTTCATCAGCCGGTCATCGTCCCGGCCCGGGTTGTTCCGGGTCCAGGCCCGGATTTCCCGCTCCTTGACCAAGTTCCCCTGGACGATGGTCATGACCATGTCGGACTGGATATCCTTGGGGGCTAGATTTCCGCCGGTCCGGGCGTCCACCCCGGCCAGAATCACGGCCGCGTCTTCCCCCGCAAGGGCCGGTCCGCCCGCCGCCCAGAGCATCAAGACAACCGCGAGTGTCGAAATCGAAACACGTTTCATATCAGACCTCCATTGTGTTTTCATTTTTTGTAAGGCGAACCTTGGGTTTGAAAACCATCAAGGCCGCCGGCAGCAAGGTCATCGCTCCGATGAAGCAGAGGAGCATCGAGAGGACCATGATATAGCCGAAGCTGCGGAGCAGGACGAGGGATGAAAGGAGCAGGACCGAAAATCCCGCGGTCACCGCGGCTGTGTTGGAGAACATGGCCCGGCCGCGCTCGATGAAGGCCAGGCGGATGGCCTCCGGCAGAGCATGGCCGGCCCGAATCTCCTCGGTCACGACGTAAAGGAAGTGGATCGTGTAGTCGATGCCCACGCCGATCGAAATCGAACCGGTCAGCATCGTGGCGTAATCCAGGGGAATCCGGGCATAGCCCAGAAAACCGTACATGACCACAGTCGCAAATCCGATCGGCAGCACGCTCAAAAGCCCCAAGACAAGGCTTCTGCGGATGAGGATCATCAGGATCAAGGTCGCGACGAAGGCCAGGGCGATGGACCGGACCTGCGATTTGGACAGCGAATCCGCCAGCTTGGTCAACATGACCGGGTAGCCGGTCTGGTCGGCCCGGGAAAAAGCGGCCGGCTCGGCCCCGGCGGGCCCGGCGGCCGCGGGGACGACGGCCAGGTTGTCCACCAGGTCATAGAGGATCGAATCGGCCCGCTGCTTGAATCGCGTCGAGCCCGGCGGCAG
>JAFGEN010000248.1 GCA_016931595.1 Candidatus Aminicenantota bacterium
CACCTACCCGGTCGAGGCGGGCCTGATTGTCCGCACCGACACCAAGCGGGTCATCGAGGCCCGGCGGATGATGATCGAGCTGATGCTCTCGACCGCCCCCATGTCCAAGACGCTCCAGGATTTAGCCTCCAAGTTCGGCGTGACCCAGCAACGGTTTCCGCCCCGCAACGAGGAGTGCGTCTACTGCGGCCTGTGCGTCCGGATGTGCGACGAGCAGATGGATGCCCGGGCGATCGGATTTCAGAACCGCGGCAACAAGCGCAAAATTTCGACGCCGTTCGACATCAAGTCAGAGGAGTGCCGGCTGTGCGGCGCCTGCATGTATATCTGCCCCGCCTGCTCCGCCCGCTGCCAAGGGCCGAATGCCGAAACCGACATCTGCAACGCCTGCCTGCAGATGGAACCCACCTGCCTCGAAGAGTACGACGAGATCAATTGCTGGATGTATGACGCCGGCCGTTGCGGCACCTGCGTTCAAGAAAAGAAACGTTGACGGACATCACCTAAAGGAGGTCACCGACCATGTCTTTCACAAAACTCAATCGGAGCGCGGCGACTCTGACCAAGAACCGGACGGAAGGGTCGATCAGCCCCACCAGCGGCATGTGCGTCACGTGCGTGGACGGCTGCATCGGGATGTGCGAAATCGGGAAATCCGCCTACCGGGCGGCCGAGGTCCTCTATCCCCAGCCCTTCGGGATCATCACCGCCGGAGCGGAGAAGGAATACCCCTTCGACCTGTCCCACTTCTCGATCATGGGGACGGCGGCCGGGGCCTACGGCTGCGAGGCCGATTCCGACAAGGCGACGTTCGAGAAAGTTTCGACTGAAACGACCATCGGACGGAACAAAGACATCAAGCTCAAGCTTCCCTTCATCGTTCCGGGCATGGGCTCGACCAACGTGGCCAAGAACAACTGGGCCGGGATCGCCATCGGGGCGGCAATCTCCGGGGCGATCCTGACCGTCGGCGAGAACGTTTGCGGGATGGACGAAGAGTCCGAATTTAAAAACGGACGCGTCCTCCGGTCCCCGGACATGGAGATGCGGGTCCGAAGCTTCCAGGATTGGTCGGACGGCTACGGCGACGTCGTCGTCCAAGCCAATGTCGAAGACACGCGGTTGGCCATCCAGGAATACGCCATCGAGAAGCTGGGGGTGGAAACCGTCGAGCTCAAGTGGGGCCAGGGGGCCAAGGACATCGGCGGCGAAGTCAAGATTAAGAGCCTGAAGAAAGCCCAGGAGCTCAAGCGCCGCGGCTACATCGTCCTGCCCGACCCGGAAGAGCCCAATATCATCGCCGCCTTCGAGAAGGGCAGCTTCAAGGAGTTCGAACGCCATTCCCGCCTGGGAATGGTCGAGGAAGAGACGTTCATGAAGCGGGTTGATCAGTTGCGCAAGGCCGGAGCCAAGCGGGTCTTTCTCAAGACCGGGGCCTACCGGCCGGCCGACCTGGCCCGGGCGGTCAAGTTCGCCTCCAAGGCCAAGCTCGACCTGCTGACGGTCGACGGGGCCGGCGGCGGAACGGGCATGAGTCCCTGGCGGATGATGAACGAGTGGGGCGTCCCTTCGGTCGAGCTTTGGAGCCTGACCCACCAGTTCGCCAAGAAGCTCGATAACAAGGGCGAATACGTCCCCGACATCTGCTTTGCAGGCTGCGTCACCTTCGAGGACCAGATCTTCAAAGCCCTGGCCCTGGGCGCGCCGTACGTCAAAGCGGTCGGAATGGCCCGAAGCGTCGTGGCCGCGGCCATGGTCGGAAAGACCATCGGCAAGCGGGTGACCGAAGGGCAGATCCCGGTCTACGTCGAACGGTTCGGAAGCTCGGTGGACGAGATCTTCGTTACCGCTCCCGAGCTCAAACATCGCTTCGGCAAGCGATACGCCGACCTGCCGCCCGGAGCCATGGGCGTTTACAGCTACTTCGCCCGCTTGAGCCAGGGCCTGCGGCAGCTGATGGCCGGAAACCGCAAGTTCGGCTTATCCTACATCACCCGGGACGACATCGCCTCCCTGACCAAAGAGGCGGCCGACATCAGCGGCATTTCCTACATCCTGGACGTCGACAAGGACGAGGTGGAGAAGATCCTGAAGGGCTGATTGGTTAAGCCCGCGAACAAACCATCAAAAGGGACGGGGGATTTCCCCCGTCCCTTTTTTTTACGGCGGATCAAGAGACCGCGTCTGCCGGAAATCCCAATAAGGAATATTGGAAATCCCTCGGACAACTCCGATGCTCTTTTAACGCGACACCGCCGGGGGGCTCGAGGGGGGCGGCGAGGCGATCCGAAAGTCGGTTTGAAGCTCTTTTTGAAGCGCCTGAACCCGGGCGATCATCTGCATCCGGTTTTTCAGACCGAGCTTGAGCAGAATGCTGGTCAGGTGATTCTTGACGGTGTGCGCCGAAATGAACAGAGCCGTCCCGATTTCGGAGTTGCTCCCTCCCCGGAGAATCATGCGGACGATCTCGCCCTCCCGGGCGGTCAAACGTCCTTCGCGGCAGAGCCGCTCGACGGCCTGGGATTCGAGGTCTCCGTCGCCTTCGGCGGCGGCATAGGCGGGTAGAAACCAGCGCTTGATCCACAGGATCGGAAATCCGAGGATGACGAGGAGCATCAAGGCATTGGGGAAAAACTGCGTATCGGTCGGAAGACGAAACGTGGCGATGAGGACCAGGTAGGCCGCGAGGTAGGGAACTGCCAGGGCCCTCATGGCCCTGGATTGGGCGGCTGCGCGGGCTCGGAAGGACAAAAGCAGAATCCAGGCCAGAAGGATGATGGAAACCGCCACGCTGACGTCGAACGTCAGCCGGAGTCCCCGGAACAACCACGGAAGGAACCGGCCTTGGGCGACCATGAAACCGAAGACCGCATATCCAGCGGTCAGGACCGTCGCTCCGGCGGTAAATCCCTTCCAGACGGCTCGAGACAACCGGCGGCCGTGGAACCCATGGACGATCCCGGCCAGGGAAACGAGTATGCCGTATTGCGACAACCGGGCCAACGGGCCCAAAACGGCCGGAAAGACCGTATAGCCATACCCGCTGCAAAATCCCAGGAGGTTGGCACAGCCGTACATTGAGGTCAGGTTGAGAAAATTCAGGAGATTATGAAAAACAAGAAAAAAGAACAACGGTCGGAGAAAGGGTCGGGGGAAGGCCCGTTGAATCAAATAGGCGTAGACGGCGGCTCCGATGCCCAGCATGGAGGCGCAGATATACACGAGGATTTTCAGGTGAATCATGGTCTCGCGCCCGTATGATACATCAAATTTACCCGAAGAAAACATCCGGAAGAAAACGGAGGTCGACAGAGGAAGATTCGCCTGTTCATTTGCGGACAATCCGGCCGGAAAACGAGTCCCAATCGCGGATCAAGTCGAAAAAAGGAATAAAGTCCCATGGATTTCATCCCGCGTCATCGTACTCTACGGCAAGGCAGATCAACGCCGAACTCATTTTATGGAGGAATTCAAAATGAAAGTCATAACGCCGATCGCCCTAGGCCTTGGGCTTTTCCTGGCCCTCGGCGCCCGAGCCCAGACCGCAGACGTACCCGAGGCCGAACGGGCGGCTATCATCCAGACCGCCAGGGATTACGGCGATGGATTCTACGCCGGGGACGCGGTCCGGATGGAGCGGGCCATCCATCCCGACTTCAACAAGGTCGTGACGATGGTCTTCCCCCCGACGAAAGGCATCTATGTCGGGTATTCCTCGTTCACCGATTTGGTCGAATTGGCCCGGGCCGGAGTGGCCATATCGGATCCAGTCAGGACCATCGATCCCAGGGTGCTCTGGATCGACGGCGACATCGCCTGCGCCAAGCTGACCTCTCCCATGTTCAACGATTATCTCCAGATGGTGAAAATCGACGGCGATTGGAAGATCATCAATGTCCTCTGGACCCAGGGGCCCGAAGTTCCCAGCCGCCAACCCTTGACCGGCTTCGATCCCGAAAAAGAAAATGCGGCCGCGGCCAAGACAGCCGAGGATTTCGTCGTCGGCGCCTTGAGCGGAGACGCGGTCCGGGTCGAGGCAGCCCTTCATCCCGAAGTCAGCCGAGCGGTTTTCCAAAAGGATCCACAATCGGGACGGGTGCGAATCTCCCGGAACGGCTTCTCCGCCCTGGTCGAGCCCGTCCGAGCCAAGCTGCAGACCGCCCCGGAAAATCAACGCAAAACCGAAATCAAGGTCCTGGACATCATGGACGGCATGGCCTTTATTGTCGCCTCCGCCCCGCAAGGTTCGAGCTACATCCAGATGTCGTGGCTCAACGGGCAATGGAAAATTTTCAACATCCTGGTCAAAGCCGCTCCCCGGCCCGTTCCTGCGCCGAAGAAATAACCCGATGACGAATATGAAAACTCTTCGCTTCGGCGTTTTGATCGTCTTGATTCTGGTGTCGTTCCAGGAGACAAGCCGGCTCGAGGCCCAGGAACCGACCGCCCCCCTCCAGCCGGTCTTCCTCGGGGGTCCGATTTCGGACTTCACCCTTCCCTCGCTTCAGGGAGAAGAGGTCTCGCTTTCCAAGCTCGGGGGGAAACGGGAATCGTTCGTTTCAAATACCTGAGTCAGTTCACCTGGGACCGGCCGAACGGCGCCTACCTGGAGTCGGTCCTCGACCGGATGCTGTCGAGCCGATAGAACACCCGAATCGACGCGACCCGGCCGGTCTAGACGCTCCCCGGCTTCTTCCCGAAGGGGCGTGAGACCGGCCGGGTTATTTACCGAAAACAGCTCCTCCTTTTGTATGAACCCCCCGAAATCAGGAGAATTCCGTATTCCCTTCCTCCCTCCGGGGGCGTATGAGGACCTGGAGGTAGAAAAACCATGAATCCAAAGACCGCTCGAAACGGAATTTCCCGCCGGGACGTTCTCAAGGGTTTGGCCGCAGGAATGGCGGCGACTTTCGTTCCTCCCGGTTTGGCCCCGGCCGGGGAAGACGGCAAAGTCCGGATCATCCGGGTGGAAACCGGCCGCCTCTGGAGAGGGGACCGCCGCGACCCCGAGGCCGTCGCCGAGATGATCGACCGCGGCCTGGCCGCCCTGACCCAAAAATCATCGGGTGCGGAAGCCTGGAAAAGCCTCGTCGGGTCGTATCGGCGGATCGGCCTGAAAATCAACCTTCTGGGACGGCCGCGCATCTACACTGCTCCGGAAATTACGGAGGAAGTGACCGCCGGACTGGTCCGGGCCGGGATCCAGGGACCGGACATCGTCGTCTGGGACCGCCCCGAAAACCACTTTCCCCGGACGCGCTACAAGCTGGGCCGGGGACGGTTTGGGGAAAGCATCGAAGCCGGGGGGAGCTACGCGTTCCGCTACAAGGATCCCCGGTCCTACGTGGCGACGTCCGCCTGCGGGCTCCTTCCGGTCGACCTCATTCCCCTGACCCGGACCGATGCCACTATCAATCTTCCGGTGATCAAGGATCACTCGATATCGGGAGTGACCGCGGCCTTGAAGAACATCGCCTTCGGCTGCTTCCATACCATCCCCCAGGCCCACGATAATGGTTGCGACCCGTTCATCGCCGAGGCTTGCGAGCACTTCCTGAAGGTCAACCCAATTCCCCTGATCATCCTCGACGCCTCGGAGGGGTGTTTTGACGGCGGCCCCGTCCCCGAACGGGCCTCGGGAATCTGGCGGGAAAGCGCCCTCTACTTCGCCACGGACCCTGTCGCCCTCGACCGGCTGGCCGGGACCGTAATCGCCCGCAAACGAAAGGCCGCCGGGCTTGCCGACGTCACCCCGATGACGCGCCACATCGATACAGCCGCTGGAAATAAATTGGGAGAAGGCGACCCGGCCCGCATCGAGGAAATCGTCATCCGGGTTTAGCTTGTTTTCTTGCCTTATCAAAACTGAAGAAATATGAGGATTTGACCTGCATTATGCACGAGTCGAGATGGCTGCGGCTCCCTCCGCCGGAGGAACGAGGTGAAGAACAGAGGAAGCAGGTTAAAAACACCTATGAATCATCCAGGCTAAACCAAAGATTCGGGTTTGTCCGTGCGGCCGTCCCGGAGCAGGGTCATCAGCTGCCAGCGGCTTTTAACGCCCGTTTTTCGGTAGATGTTGTAGACGTGGGTTTTGACCGTCTTGATGGAGATGAAAAGCTCCGATTCGATCTCACGGTAGGTTTTCCCTTCGAGCAGGAGGCGGACGATCTCCGTCTCGCGCTCCGAGATGCCGAACCGGGCCAGGGCGGCCGCGGCCGTCCCGGCGGCGTTCGCCTCGGACGAGCCGCTCGGTCCGCCGCGCTTGAGGGCCCGGCCGAGAACGAAAAGCGGCAAGGGATGGATGAGAAAAGCGAAGGCCGATTGGAACGCACGCAGCCCCGGGCCCGGCGAAAGGACGCGGAGAAGGACGAATCCCAAAAAAAACAACACGGCATAGAGAAGGGCGAATACGGTCAATCCCTTCGGCTCCGAAGAGGACGATTTGCGGCCCAGGATCAAAGCGAATGCCGCCGCAAGAACGGCCGGGTACAATCGGTTGGCCGCATCCAGGACGGCGGCTAGGCCGGACGCGACATTCGCCCCGCCGGACACGGACCCGTCAAAAATCCGCGGGCCGGCGGCGAGAAACGAACCGACGAAAACGGCTTGGGCGGCATAGTAGGCGATCCTCCAGGCAAGGGGATATTTTTTTCCCGCCCAGGCGAGGAAGGCATCGGCGAAGGCGTCCAGGGCCAGAATCCATAAGGGCAAGGCCAATAGGCTGAAGACCCAGGCCGCCGTGGCATGGGCTTTTCCCGGCAATCCCTGCGGATAGAGCAGCTCCTGGAGGATGTAATTTCCGATAATCCCCAGGACAGCGCTCCCGAAAAACCCAAACAGGGCGTCCCGGTAGGACCGCAGAGCTCGGCCGGGATACCGGCGAAGCAGGCGGGTCGCTTCCCGGACCGAGGCCGCGGCCACGCCCGCAAACAGGATGTAGGAAGCGATATTGACGGCCTTCATCCCATCGTTTATACCATATCTCACCTCGACCGTGCTAAACTAACCAACTCAAAAGGTCGTGCAATTGAAAAGCCACAATCCTCCCCCGCAAGAACCGGACCTTGGCCGCTTCGGCTGGGACGGCTCCTTCGAAAACCACGCGGCGGAGCACCGGGCGGCGGGACGGCAATTCGGCCGGGTTGCCGTGGAGCACAGGGAGCAATACCTCCTCCTGACCGCCGCCGGCGAGCGGCCGGCCGAAGTCTCCGGCCGGTTCATGTTCGACGCCGACTCTCCCGCCGATTATCCTAAGGTCGGCGATTGGGTCGCCGTCATGGACGACCCTTCCTGGGAAACAGCCATCATCCACGCCGTCCTTCCCCGCCGAACCCGTCTCTCCCGCCGCGTCGCCGGTAAAAAGACCGAGGAACAGGTCCTGGCCGCCAACATCGATGTGATCTTCCTCGTCCAGGGGCTGGATTTCGATTTCAACCTCCGCCGGCTGGAGCGCCAATTGGTCATGGCCAGGAGGAGCGGGGCCGAAGCGGTTGTCCTGCTCAATAAAGCCGACCTCCGGCCGGACGTCCCCGTCCTGGTCGAACAGGCCCGCGGGTCCGCCCCGGACCTGGAAATCCTGGCCGTATCGGCGGTGAGCCTCGGCGGTTTGGATGAGCTCCGGCGGCGTCTCCTTCCCGGGAAAACACATGTTTTTCTCGGCTCTTCGGGCGTCGGCAAATCCACGATCATCAATGTCCTTGCCGGAACGGACCTGCTGGCCATGGCCCCCGTTCGAGAGGACGATTCCAAAGGCCGGCACACGACGGTCCGGAGGGAGCTCATTCTCCTTCCCGGCGGAGCCCTGCTGATCGATACGCCCGGCGTTCGGGAATTCCAGCTCTGGGAGGCCGACGGGGCCGTCGATGACGTCTTCTCGGACATCGCCGCCCTGGCCCCCGGCTGCCGCTACGCCGATTGCCTTCACCTCACAGAAGCCGGCTGCGCCGTTCGCGAGGCGGTCGAGGCGGGGCGCCTTCCGGCGGGACGCTACGAGAGCTACCTGAAGCTCCGGAAGGAGCTGGCTTCCCTCGAATCGCGGCGGCGGGAAAAGCCCGGCGCCGACAAAAAGCAATGGTCCAAGGAGATCCACGGTGCATTGAAGACGTTCCGGAAGGTCAACCCGAAAAGCCGGTTCCGTGATCGTTAAAGAACCTCCGGCGGCCGGGACTCAACCGGCCGAAGGGCGCGGCCCGATCCGAAACAACACGCCGACCCGGCTGGAAAGCCGGCAGGGCCTCACGACGATGCTTTCCCAAGCTTCGCCGTCGGGAAACCGCGAAGTCGTCTTCATGTCCCGGTATCCGGCATAGGCGAACCGGGCAACCAGGTCAAGGGCGGGCGAAACCCGCCATTCAAGACCCGCCCCGGCGGCCGGGCCGGGAGACCAGCCCTTGAAGTCGTAGCTCGTGCTCGCAGCCGATGTTTTATTCAAGCGAACCGACCCCCATTCCAGCCCCATCTCGCCCGTCAGGGCCAGGTCCGGAAGGAGGCGCACCTTGAAAACGGCCGAAGCCCGGGCCGTCCAGGGGATTTCGTATCGAAGGCGGGACGGACCGCCTTTTTCCGTCCCGCTGAATTCGTCGACCGTGTCCAGCTCCCAGCGGGCCCGCCCGGTCGCGGTTCGAAGCTCCACCCCCAGGGTCACCGTCCGGCTCAACGCCAGGTCATAGCCGAGAAGCGCTCCGGCTTCGAAACCGGAGGCCTTGTTCGCGTAACTGTCCGGCGTTCCCACCGGATAGGAATAGTCCGTCCTGAACGTGACGAAACTCATTCCCAGGTCGGATCCGGCGTACCATTGGGCCGGGGCCTCCGCCGGGAATAGGACGGCCAGCCAGACCGCCGAAAGAACGAAAACGATCGATTTCCGCACGTCACTCTTCTTGGGGGGCCGCCGCGGCTTCACCCCGCGGGCTCCGCATCCGAATCCGCAACACCCTCGGTCCGCGCTCTCAGCTCGTTGATAATTCGGGTTCAGGCTTCAAATTTTCAGGAACCGGGCGAGGATGACGGTTAAAACCGAAACGCCTCCGCCCAAGACCGTTCCCCAAATCAAGTCGACGATCGTCACGACGAGAGGCCAATTCTTCAGGGTGGCCAGGTTGGTCAGGTCGTAGGTTGCGTAACAAAGCAAGCCGAGAAAAGCCCCCAGCGCCGCGGCCTCCCACGTTCCGCCCTTGAGAAGAACAGGCCTGACCGCGAAAACAACCAGCCCTGCGATGAACAGAAGATAAAACAGGATCGCCGCCGGCCAGTTCACCTTGGCGCTCAACATCTCTCCAAGGTGCCGCCGATAGAAGCCCTTGGCCACGAGACCCAGCCAGACCATATCGACGGCGAAAAAGACTACGAAGGCGATCAGGTACGTCAAAATCGTCTGCTTCAAGCCCATCGGATCCTCCTTTCCCTCTTCATGATTCTATCGCCGAACCGACGGCGCCGCCTCGGATTCCGCCGGCGGCGGAAAAACGAACGTCTTGCTCAAAAGGAGTTCTTTCCGGTCAAGCCGAACGCCGGGAGGCGGCGGCATCGGGTTGAAACCCGGAAGGTCGGGAAACACCGGGTTTGATTCGCGGACCGTCAACGAAACGGGCCCGGCCGCCGTTTTCAATCTCAGCTCAACCCCCCCGGGCCCGGGATTCAGGAAGACCGCGCCGAAGCCGGAAGCGTTTTCGGGAATCAGTTCAAGATGCCGCCCGTCGATCTCCGCGGATTGCAGCCCTTCGGCCTTGACGGTGAGGGTCAAACGACGGCCCCCTCGCGGCGAGACGACTCTCAGCGCGAGAACGCGCGAGTTTCGCTGCGACGGCGAAGGCGGGGCGTCCCGAAGAACGACATCCTCGATCACTTGGACGTCCGGCGGAGTCAGACTGGAGACGGGTGCCTCCCGGTAAGAAAACTCAGCCGCGTTTCCCACTTGTTCAGGCTCCGGATGGCCGGACCGCCACTCCGAGCCGACGATCTCTTTCAGCCAGGGATTGAGGGTGGCGGTCCGCGTCACCCAGAACGCCCGGCCTGTATCGAGATCATGACGGTATTGGAGGGAAACGAGGCGGGGAATCTCGGCCGTGTAGCGGACCGTGAGCGCGGAAGCCGCGGCCGCCGCGAAAAAGAGACCGAACAAAAAGACCGACAGGCCACGGCCCATCCCCCGGCGACAGAGTTCGACCGCCGGCGTCATCGCCGCAAGCATTGCCGCGGTCAAAGCACCCAAGATCGCGGCGACAAACGGGGAAAGGAACATGGCTTGGAAAAGAAGAAGGATCAGGGGTACGGCGACCAGGACGACAACGGCCGCGGTCAGTGCCGAGACCCAAAGGGGCGGGGCGGGGTCTTCGACTCCTTTCTTCGCGGCCAGGGCCCAGGCTAAAACGCCGATCGCCAAACTTAAAGCCGGGAAAACTCCGACATATCCGGCGTCGAAGGCGAACAACGTGACGGCCGCGGCCAGAACCAGCCAGAGGACGGCTGCCCCGAAAGCCGAGCCGAAAGCGCTTTTCCGGCCTTTGAGCAGAATGGAAAGGAGCGTCGTCGCCGCGGCCCCAAGCAGGATGACGGCCAGAAGATATCCGGGGCTGTATCTCCATGGCCCCGACGGAAGCCAGGTCCCGTGGACGGCGCGGACCAGGCTCAATAAACCGAAACCCAAACCGCCGGAAAGAATCACGGCCCCGAGCATAAACGCGACGCCGCGGAGGACGTCGGCCGCCCGAAGGAGCCCGCGTTTGCCCGCGATCACTCCGGCAAGGATTAAAAGGTTCAGGATGAGGGCCAAGAAGGCATACGCCGTCGGGCGGTTATACCGGATCAAGATGTCGCCGGCCAGGCTGAAATGGACGGCATCTCCCTCTATCGGAGCGGGGATGCCCTCGTTTCCAAAACGGCGGGCCAAAAAAAGGGCATACGATCCGTGATGCTGAAGGCTCCGCAAATCCAGACGGGCCAGGTTGTCGCCGGACGAATGATAATCATAGGCCCTGCCGATCCAGGCGAAATTCAGGCCCTGGATCCCGGCATCCAGCCAGATGCTCAAGTCGCTGTTGTTGGGCATCGACCGGTAGGCCATAGCTCCCATGGAATATGCCCTGGGGTGGGGCGAGGCGGCCAGGGCCGAAACGAGGGCTTTGTTTCCCGAACTCGATTGGAACATCAGGGAGGGGCCGTTCGTCCCCCGGGCTTCAAAGTTCAGGACAAGCCCGACCTCCCCGGCCCAAGGATGCTCGGCCTGGAAGACCTGGGCCCCGAGCAAGCCGTCCTCCTCGCCGTCCGTGATGAGAAAAATCACGTCCCCGGCAAGCGGCGGGCCGGCCTTGAGGGCCCGGGCCGTTTCAAGCAGGGTGACGACCGCAGCTCCGTCGTCGGCCGCCCCGGGAGCGGCTTGGACCGAATCATAATGAGCGGCCAACATCAGCGTCCGTCCGGGGATCGGCCGCGTCCCCGGCAACCGGACCAGGATATTTTCAACCCGGGCGGCCCAATGGCCTTTACCGTCGAAGTGCATCCCCTTCTGGATTTCAGGCTCCATGCCCAGGTCGCGCCACATCCGCATGATCGTGTCGCGGACTTCGTCATGCTCCGGAGTTCCCAGAGGGTGGGGGTTGACCGCGATTTCCTTGAGCAGGGCATAGGCCCGTTCGGCCGAAAATTCTTCGACCGGCGCCCCTGCCGGAACGACCCGGGGTGGGGCCAGGGTCAGAATCGATAGAAAGGCGGCCAGGACGATGACGAAGATGACGAGAATGCCTGGAAAAAGGCGGCTTTTACCTCCGGCGCTTTCGGCCATGACATCTCTCCTCGCCAATCCTGTATCGTAAAAATCGGTTAGGGCTTGGGCGGGCCGGCCGGGACGAGATAGGGGCAGGCTTGCTCCTCGGCCATGAAGGCGCAATCGCCGGCGCAAGGAACCAAGTGGATCACAACTTCGCTTTCGGAAAGTGAGGAGGCGATGTCTTCCCTGACCGCGGCGGCCAGGCCGTAGGCCTCCCCGACGCTCGCCTCGCGTGGGACGACCAGGTCGAAGTCGACGAATCGCTTGCGCCCGGCCGTCCGAGTGCGGATGTTCTCGAACGCACAATACTTGTCGAAGTGGGCGGCCAGGACTTTCATGATGTCCATCTGTCCCGATTCCTCGATGGAGGCGTCGAGGAGCTTCACGAACGCTTCTTTGAGGAGGCGGACGGACGGCACGGTGATCAGGGCGCTGACGATCAGGGTGGCGACGGGGTCGATATAGCGAGCGACGCCGGGCAGCCCGGCCCGGGAAAGGATCATGAAGAGAACGAAGGAAGACATGATCGAGAGGGAGATGAATCCCTCCAGGCGGAAATGGAGGCCTTCGGCCCGCAGAGCCGGAGAATCGTGCTTGACCCCCAGTCGGTAGATGAAACGCGATCCCCAGAAATTGATCATGACGCAGCAGGTGCTGGCGATCAGCCCGACGAGCGGTTTCTTCACCTGGCCCGGATGAACCAGGTGCATGGCCGCCTGGACGGACATGGCCAGGGCCAGCCCGATCAGGATGACGCCTTCGACAGCCTCCGTCACGTTTTCAATCTTGCCGTAGCCGTAGTTGTGATACGCGTCGGCCGGTTTGTCCGACATCCTGATGGCATAATAAAGAAAGAGGGAAATGCCCAGGGCCACGCCGGAAATGCCCAGGTCGGCGGCGACGGCCAAGGAATTGACGATAAAGAAGCTGACGGCTTTGATCGAGAACAGGGCGACATTGGAGAACAAGCTCACCTTGACGGCGAGCATCATGCCCTTGCGGGCCGTTTCCTTATCCATAGGTCACGTCCGGCGAGACGGTATCGTCGGGCATCCCGACTCCGGAAACTATATCCCCGGGCGCAGGACCTGTCAACCGCCGGCAGCCGCGAAAAACGGGAAATCCGGCCGCTTATTTTCCCGATTCTCCGACCGGACGCGGGATGATGATCTCCGGGTCCAGGACGTGCAATCCGTTTTCCTTCCGGTATCCGGCGATGATGTATTTGAATCTTCTCGCCCCGCCGTGACGGGGATCATAAGCGACCTTTTGACGGACGACCCCATGTTGGCTGGCGAATTCCCTCTCCATGAACGGCGAGGCCTCGGGGAAGAGAATGAAAAAGAGGCCGTCTTCATCCCCTCCAGCCCATTTCCACGTAACGAAGCTATCTTTTTCGGCGCCCTCGTTCGGAACCTTGAGCCTTTTCCGTTCATCGGACAAGACACCCTTTTCCCAATCCACCAGGATGACCACTTCTCCATCATTCATTTTTTCCATGCTGATCCCTCCTCATTGTTATTCATCACGCCGCCCCCGGCGAGTGATGGCCTTCGCCGCGCCTCCTATTTTCCCCCGGCAATCGCCCGGTAACGGGCGTCTTTTCTCAAGTCCGCCAAGTCCGGGTTGATTTCAACCAGTTCCACCGATCCGGCTTTCACCAGCCCCCCCAGGGCTTCCAGGGCTTTATCCCTCAGCCCGGCCGATTCATAAACCAAGACGGCGGTCTCGAGGACGTCGGGATTTTCCGGGAGAAGCTCCCGGGCCCGGGCGATCTCGACCAGGGCCTCGTCCGTCCCGCCCAGGAAGACCAGGTAACGGGCCAGGCTTTTGTGGGAGTTCCCGCTGACCGGATTGAGGGAGAGCGCATCCCGGGTCAGCCGGACGGCCGTTTCGTAAGCCCGGCGGGCCTTGTCTTCCCCCCCAAGGACATACCGGTAAGCGTCCCCCAGGTTGCCCCAGAGAACCGGCCGGCCGGCCTCGAGCGTAATCGCTTTTTCATACATCTCGGCCGCGCCCTCGTATTTCCGGTCGAAAAAGAACGCCGTCCCAAGGTTCGAATACGCATCGGCCGTCGGTTTGATTTCCAGGGACCGCTGGAACATCTGGACAGCCTCGCCGTTGCGGCCCCGTTGGAGGTAGAGCGCCCCCAGGAGGGTATACCCCAGGAGATTGTCGGGTGTCAGCTCGGTGATCCGTTTCCAATTGGCCTCGGCCCCGGCGTAATTGCCGCGCTGGTAATAAAACGCCCCCAGGTAATGATACCCGGACCAGGCCTCCGGCCGAAGCTCGATGGCCTTCCGGTAAGCGCGCTCGGCCTCCTCCGCCCGCCCCAGCATTTCAAGGGTGCCGCCCAGCTCGCGGACGGCGGCTTCGCTTCGGGGGTCCAGATCGCGGGCTTTTTCAAGTTCTGCGAGCGAATCCTCGAGCTTTCCCTTCTGGCGATGAATGATCCCCATCGTGACGTGAACTTCGGCCATGGTCCCGTCCAGGGAAAGGGCCTTTTCGGCGGCCGATTGGGCCTGGTCGATATACGGCTTCTCCTGCGTCTGGAAATACTTGTACCAATAGGCCTCCCCCAAGGCGGCAAAGGCGGCCGCGCACCGTCCATCCAGCATCTCCACGACCTTGGTCAGCAAACCGACGGCGATATCGACGCTGTCGGGATTCTCATACCGTTGGAGATAGCCGCGGGCCTGGATCACAAGAGGCGTCGCGTCGGGATGGCAGACGCTTCGTTCCTCCCAGGCCCGGCGGATATCCGCCGAGACAACCAGCTCGAGGAGTCCGGCCGCGGCCCCGGCCACGCTTTCGGGCAGAGCCCCGAGCCCGTTCCGGGGCGCATCGATGTCCACGGATTTCAGGATCCGGACGTTCCGGGCATCGTTCAAATGCAGGGTGAGATAGATCCGGTTTTCGTCGAATTGAATGCCCCCGGTAATCACCTGGTCGATTTTCAGAGCCTTGCGGGCCTTTTCCACCCCGGCCGGCCCGAATTCCCGGGCCACCGCCGCGGGTACGATCCGGAAAGATTCCTGGGACCGCTCGACCCGGGTGAGCTTGCTCGTCAGCATTTCGACCAGGCCGGCGGCGAACGCCCGGTCTTTCTCATCGCCGCCGTTGACAACGAACGGCAGGACGGCCAAGCTCGTGACCGCCGGCTTCGACCGGATTCCCAGCCAACCGCCGACGGTCTCACGGACCGGACGGACGAGGATGGCCGACAGGAAAGCGGCGGCCCCGACAAAGGCTAAGATCCGCCGCCGGTATTTCTTTAGATAGAAAGCAAATCCCGGACCGGGTAAGATCGCCCCGGCCGCCGTCAGGGTCCGGCCGCCCGCGGCCTTGTGGAGCCGTTCAAGGTCGGCCCGAAGGTCGGCGGCCTTTCGGTACCGTTTTTCGGGCTGCTTTTCCAGGCACCGGCCGACGATCCGCTCCAATTCCAGGGGAAGGCCGGGACGGGCGGCCGTGAGCGGCTCGAACATTCCGGTGACGATCGCCGTCAGCATCGCCCTGTCGCCGGCCGCCCGGAAGGGATGCCGGCCGGTGAAGATTTCATAAAGGACCACGCCCAGGGACCAGATGTCGGTCCGGTGGTCGACGGGTTCGCCGCAGGCCTGTTCCGGGGACATGTAGGGAACGGTCCCGACGATTCCCTCGGTCAGAGTTCCCGATTGCCCGTCTTCCGGCCGGGCCAGGCCGAAATCCATGACCTTGGCCGAGCCCTCGCGGGTGAGCATGACGTTATCGGTCTTGATATCCCGGTGGATGATCCCTCTATCATGAGCGGCCTGGAGGGCCCCGGCCAATTGGACGGCGAGCGTCAGCCCCTGGGCCGGGTCGAGGGGTCCGGAACGAAGCAGGTCGCGCAGATTGGGGCCGTCGACGAATTCCATGGAGATGAACAGGCGGCCGTCGGCTTCGCCGATTTCATGGATGGTGGCGATGTGGGGATGATTGAGCGAGGCCGCGGCTTCGGCTTCGCGCTGGAAACGGGCGTTCTCCCGATGGCCCCGGCTTCTCTCGGGACGGACGAATTTGAGGGCGACCATCCGTTTCAACCGGGTATCCTCGGCCCGGTAGACGACGCCCATCCCCCCTTCGCCCAGACGCTCGAGGATCCGGTAATGGGAGACAGCCGTCCCCGACAAATCCTCGGTGTTCACAGATGC
>JAFGEN010000249.1 GCA_016931595.1 Candidatus Aminicenantota bacterium
CAAGACCTGACCCCTTTGCTTTCTCGACGACCGGTTGACTTGGTCCCCCGGTCCGACATAAAGTCTTGGCGATGAAAACTATCCGGCGGATCGTTCGGCCCATCGTCTTCTTCGTCCTGGCCGGCGGGATCGCCGTCATCCTTCTCATCCGAAACCAGGCCCCGGCATACACCATCAAAAACCATGCGTTCCGCCCGGAAACAGGCCCCCTCCTCCTGGCCGCGGCCTTGATTTTCGTCCTTCTCCTCGGCCTCTGGGCCCTGATCAGCCAGATCTGGAGAAAAAACAGCCGGCTCAGCTACAAGGAAGCCCTGGCCCTCGATTTTCCGACCTATTTTCCGGCCTTTTTTTTTCTCCTCGCCCCGCTGGCTCTCAACCGCTACCTGACTCGAGATGACCTCCTGGAACGCCTCGGCCTGTTGGCCGCGGCGATCGGTCTGGCCGTCCTCTATCTCAAGACCGTCCGCGTCATCCAGGCCGACCGGCAGGGAAAATCGAAATGGGGGGCGGTCCTCGACCGTTTCATCGCCTGGCCGACGGGTCGAAAAGTCGCGATCATGGCCGTCCTGGCCCTCCTGGTGGTCAACGGCGGAGCGTTCCTGCTGGGGACAAAGGGAGTGTCGTTCGGCGGCGACGAGCCGCATTACCTGATCATGACCCACAGTCTGATTCAGGACGGGAATCTGGATCTGGACGATAATTATAAAAACAAGGATTACGCCGCTTACATGCCCGCCGACGCGCCGTTGCGGGAACATACGGTTTCCTCCGGAACGCCCGGCCGCGCCTACTCCTTCCATTCGCCGGGGATCTCGGTGCTGCTCTTGCCCTTTTATGCCCTGGGACAGGTTCTGGGCAAGGGAGTCCTGGTCTTCCTCATCCGCTTCGCCATGAGCCTATTGGGAGCTTTTTTCGGAATTCAGTTGTATCTCTACGCCAGAAAAGCCTGGGGGCGGGAGAAACTGGCCTTGGGATTATGGCTCCTCGTCACCCTGACCTCTCCCGTGTTTTTCTACAGCCTGCACGTCTACCCGGAAATTTTCGTTGCCGCCGCCGGCCTCTATATCTTCCGCCGGCTGCGATTCGCCGCCGTCCTCAAACCCGGCGACTATATTCTTTTTGGACTTCTGGCCGCCTCGTTCGTCTGGTTCCATGCGCTCAAATACGCCTTCATCCAGGCCCCCCTCCTTCTTTTTGCCGTTCTCCGCGTCTGGAAGGGAGAGGACCGGCCGGCTCGCATTCCCCGGTTGGCCGCCCTTCTCCTCCCGGCCGGCCTATGCACCGTCCTCTATCTCGTCTTCCAATACAGCTTGTACGGATCGCTCAACCCGACGGCCGTTTCCTGGCAAGGGGCCATGAACGGACGACAAACGCTCGGATTCATCAAGGATCTCTTCACCGGAATTCCCTTTCGGTTCCGCTGGGAAACCCTGGCCGGTTATTTCCTCGACCAGCGCGATGGATTGCTTCTCTACGCTCCAATCTATGCCTTTGCTTTCTGCGGCGTCGTGACCGCGTTCCGAAAAAAAGCCGGAGAGGCGGCCTGGCTCATAGCCATGTTCCTTCCGTATGTCCTCGTGTCCGCCTTCCTGACCCAGCGGGCCGGCTACGCGCCGCAGGCCCGGCCCATCCTGGCCGTCATCTGGATTCCGGCCCTTTTCCTCGGCTCATTCCTCGCCGACGGCCGGAAGCATGTCTTCCGGTACCTGTTCAACGGCGCGGCCGGATTGTCGTTCCTCATGACCTGGCTTCTCGTCCGGAATCCCTTCGCCCTTTACCAGGAAACAACATCCGGTGTGACCGAACGGGCCGGGAGCCTGTTCATCACCCTGAGCAACCTCCACGTCTACCTCCCGAATTTCCTGCCCTCGTTTCTCAAAGTCGAGGAGACCGGCTGGGTCCCAAATTTCATCTGGATCGGCGCCCTGGCCGCCCTTGTCGCCGCGTTCGCCCTCTCCCGGCCGGCCGACAAGCGCCTCTCGTTCGGCGGCCACTCGGCCGCGGCGGCCGTCCTCCTGGCAGGGTTTTTCGTCCTTTACGTTTTCTTTCCCCGGCCCGTTCTCATGTCTCCGCGTCCGGTCGACCTTCCGACCGGAGAGCGATGGACGTTCTATTCCCTTTCGCGGCTCGCCCGGATGAACGAGCCGGCCCGGTTCGACATTCTCCAGGACAACAGGGATTACAATTTCTACTTCACCTCGGCGGAGGAACTGGATGTCCTGGAGGTTGAGTTCGGCTCTCCCCACGGAGATTACCGGCTTCGGCTGGCCATGGCCGACTCTCCGGCTTTCGCCGTCGGGACCAGCCGGGAGGTGATGACGCGGACGATCGAATCGCCGCCGTCCTACCGCTGGAAAGGGCTATACCTTTACCGGATTTCCATGGACCTGCAGGACGAAACGAACACCGACACGGCCCACACCCCGTACACCTTCGCCCTCCGGCCGGGGCGTTGAGCCGGACGGTTACGCTTTCCGCACGGGCGCCGGATCCTCGAACATCTGGAACCGTTTCCAGCCCTTTTTATGCATCTTGAACTTGACCAGCGTCTTGAGGATGGACAGACCGTAGACAATGCTCCGCCGGAGACCGATTTGGGAGGCCTCCTGGAAATAGCGCGTTTCGATAGGGACTTCCCTGATCCGCATCCCATGCAGAACGCCCTGGGCGATGATCTCCGAATCGAAAACGAAATCGTCCGAATTGGCCGGGAAATTGACCGTCTCCAGGTAGCGGCGGGAATACGCCCGAAGCCCAGAGTGATACTCGGTCAGGTACATGTAGAACGCGGCATTCTCCACGGCCGTGAGGAAGATGTTGGCCAGGTATTTCCACTTGGGCATGCCGCCCTCGAGCGGATGTCCGCCGAGCATCCGCGAGCCGAAGACCGCATCGCAGGTTCCGTCCAGAAGCGGCTGGACCAGCTGGGGCAGAACCCGGGGGTCGTACTGGTGGTCGGGGTGGATCATGACCATGATCTCCGCCCCCAGCTTCATCGCTTCGGTGTAGCAGGTTTTCTGGTTGCCCCCGTATCCGGTGTTCCGCTTATGGATGAAAACCCGAAGCCCGAGGCGCCGGGCCAGCTCGACCGTTCCGTCCCGGCTGACGTCATCGACCAGGATGATGTCGTCGACCCAGGACATGTCGATGTCGGCCAGGGTCCGCTCCAGTGTCTTTTCCGCGTTGTAGGCCGGCATGACGACGACGATTTTTTTGCCGCGCTTCGTAACTTCCATTTCGTTTTTCGTCCGAAGAGGCCCCTTTATACCA
>JAFGEN010000250.1 GCA_016931595.1 Candidatus Aminicenantota bacterium
CCCTGGCCGGCGAGGAGCTCCTCCGCCGGGAATCGTTCAAGAATCTCGAGTTCGCCCTCCTCCTGGCCATCGTCCTGGTCTACATGGTCATGGCCGCCCAGTTCGAATCCCTCCTCCACCCCTTCATTGTCCTGCTGACCATCCCATTGGCCGGCGTCGGAGCAGTCGGGCTGTTGCTCGCCCTGGGCCTTCCCTTCAACATCATGTCCATCATCGGTCTGATCATGCTGGCCGGCATCGCGGTCAACGATTCGATCATCCTGGTGGATATGATCAACCGGAATAGGCGTTCGGGCATGGAACTGGAGGAGGCCATCGTCTTCGCCGGCCGGATGCGCATCCGTCCCATCCTCATGACCAGCGCCACCACCATCCTGGCTCTGGTTCCGCTGGCCGTCGGACTGGGAGCCGGGGCCTCGCTCCGGGCTCCCATGGCCGTGGCCGTCATCGGCGGCCTGACGACTTCCACCATTCTGACCCTGGTCGTCATCCCGGCCGTCTACCGGATCCTGGGAAGCCGCCGGATCTCGGGCGGGGACGGAAAGGCATGATCGCTTTCTTCGTCCGCCGCCCGGTCCTGGTGGCCATGATCCTCGCCGGTCTCAGCCTGCTGGGCCTGCTGTCCTATTCACGGCTGCCGCTCGAGCTCCTTCCCGCGACCGAACGTCCCCGGCTCATCGTCACGGTGGGCGGCGGGCAGAACCAGGACCCGGCCTATGTCGAACAGCACGCCGTCATCCCCCTGGAAGGGGCCATCGCCTCCCTGGAGGGGATCGAACGGATCGAGACGCGCATCGACGGCCGGAGGGCCATGGTTACCGTGTATTACGAGCCCTCCGTCCGTCTCAAGTACGCCGCGCTCAAGCTCCAGCGCAGCGTGGCCCTGGTTCAGTCCCGGCTGGGAACCGAATTCACGTTTTCTGTCTCACGGTCGGACGCCCAGCAGCTGAGCAACCGCTACATGATTCTTCAGGCGAGGGGGGAAGGCTCGCTCGATCAGATCCGGGCCGTGGTCGACGAGAAAATCATTCCCGACCTGACCAGCCTGGACGGAGTGGCCAGCGTCGAAATCTACGGCGGGCGCCGGCGTTCGGTCGAAGTCCTGATCGATGAAAACGCGCTCAAGGCCTACGGATTGACCGTCGGCCAAGTCGCCTCCAAGCTGTCCGAGCAAAGCGGAAAGAGGCTCTATTTGGGGCAGGCCGAGGAGGGCGCAAAGACATTCTTCGTCAACCTGATCAGCGAATACGCCTCCCTGCCCTCGCTGGGAGACCTGATCGTCAAGGACAGGGGGCCCGTCGTCCTCAAGCAGATCGCCGTCATCACCGAAGGCGGGGCCGAGGAGGAGTCCATCTCCCGCGTCAACGGCCGGGAAGCCGTCAGTCTGACCTTGCAGCGAAGCTGGGAGGCCAATTTGATCAATCTGGCCCACCGGACGCGCCGGGCCGTATCCGACCTGGGGGACAAGGTGGCGGCCGATGGGATCACGCTCGTCGTTCAAGCCGATGAGGCGCGGTTGATCGAGGACAATATCCGGTCCATTCTCTGGCTGGCCCTTGTCGGAGGCCTGTTGGCCGTGGCCGTGCTGTGGATCTTCCTCCGCAACCCGGCGCTCGTTTTGACCGTTTCGGCCACCGTACCCATTTCCATCCTGACGGCCATGAACGTCTTCTACGCCCTTGGGATCAGCCTCAACACCCTGACCATGATCGGACTGGCGATCGCCATCGGGATGCTGGTCGACGGCAGCATCGTGGTCCTGGAAAGCATTCTCCGTCGGGCCGACCGGGAGGAAGACGCGGTCAGAGCCGCGGTCCGGGGAACGAACGAGGTGGCCCGGGCCATCGTGGCCTCGACTCTGACGACGATCGCCATTTTCACCCCCTTTCTCTTTTCCGCCAATCTGGAAATCAGGACCCTGGGTTGGCAGGTGGGCGCAGCCATCATCACCACCCTCCTCGTCTCCCTGGGCGTGGCCTTCATGCTCATCCCCGTCCTGGCCCGCCAATTCCTGTCCCGGCGAAAGTCCGGCCCCGCCGTTCTCCGGAAGGGGGCCGCCCCCCTGACCCGGATGAAACCGGTTTACCTCGTTCTGCTCAAGACCTGCCTCCGTTCGCCGGCCCGGACAATCACGGCCGTTCTGGCTCTCTTCTTCCTCGGCCTGGGCCTGAGTCTGGCGGTCAGCGTCAACGCGTCCCGGGAAGCGGCCGCAACCGATTTCAGCCTCTACGTCCTGATGCCCTCGGGGACGACGCTCCTGTCGGCAGATGAGCAGGTCAAGGGGATGGATGAGATCCTGGCCGGCGTCCCGGAAATCAGCGAACGCCTGGCCACGATCGGGGAGGACAATGTCACCCTGACCTTCAAGCTGGTCGAGGATTTCAAGGAGCTGCGGGGCAAGGACTTGTCCGCCCTCAAGGAGGACATCGTCAATCTCCTGTCGCCGGCCTATCCCCGGGCGGATTTTTCAACGACCGAGCCCCAGGGCAATACACGGTTCACGGGCGGATCCGGGGGAAGCGGCGGCGGTGCGGTCGGCGGGACTTCGCTGACAAGGCTGCTGGGGGTCGGCGCGCCCCGAGAGACTGTCGTTGTCCGGGGCCGGGACCTGGAGACGCTCAGGGCCGTGGCCGAGGATATTCAGTACAACATCGGCGAGCTGGACTCCGTCCAGAGCGCCCGGGTGAGCGTTTCCAACCAGAATCCACGCATCGACCTTGTGCTCGATCAGGCGGCCATGAGCCATTTCGACGTCAGCCTGCAGTCCGTGCGGAACGAACTCAGCGCGTTTCAACGGCAAACCACCGCCGACGTCAAGTTCAAGGCCGGCGCGGACGAAATCGACATCCTTCTCAAGAGCGCCGAGACCTCCGACAAGAAGACGGACGATCTCCGGCGGCTGCAATTCCCGTCCGCGGCCGGGGGACTCATCCCGCTCTCCCATGTGTCCCGCTGGATGTACTCGAGCGGCGAGGCCAACATCAACCGCGTCAACCAGGAGAAGCGGGTCGAGGTCGCCTACCGTTTCATTTCCGACGTGGAAAAATCCAAAACCCTCCTGGAACAGGCCCGGGCCTCGATCGAGGACATCGTCGGCGGCATCGCCCCGCCGCCGGGCGTGGTGATCGAGGTCGAACATGACGTGAGCGACGTCTCGGAGTTCACTTTTCTCATGATCCTAGGCATCGCCTTGATCTACATGATCCTGGCCTCGACATTCGAGTCGCTGCGCGCGCCGTTGGTCATGATGTTCGCCCTCCCCCTGGGCGGCATCGGAGCTTTTTTCGCTCTCCTGGCGACCGGCCATTCCCTGTCCAATGCCAACGTCCTGATCGGCTTCCTCATCCTCTTCGGCGTCGTGGTCAACAACGGCGTCCTCCTCGTGGACAAGGCCCGAAGGCTCGAACGCGACGGGTTCCGTGCGGAGCGGGCGCTGATGACGGCCGGATTGACCCGGATCAGGCCCATTCTCATCACGGCTATCACCACCACCCTGGGCATGCTCCCCGTAGCCATGGGCCAGGCCGAGTACGTCTCCCTGGTCGGGGCGCCGTTCGCCGTGACGGTCATCGGCGGCCTGGCCGTAGCCACGCTGCTGACGCTCATCCTCGTCCCGACCGTCTCCTACGGCCTGGACAACGCGCTGGGCTGGTGGCGCGGGCTGGGCTGGAGGTTGAAACTCGTCCAGGCGGCCGTCTTCGCCGGCGCGGAGTGGCTTCTGCTGGCCAACGTCGAAGAAACCCTCTGGCGGGCGGTCTACACGCTCGTCCTCCTCCTCGGGATCCCCGCTTTCACCTCCTTCGCCATGACCAGCCTGCGACGGAGCCGCGCCTCCCTGATTCCGCCTGGAACTCCCATCACCGTCACCGTTCGCAACGTCTCCAAGCTGTATGACGACTTCTCCCGGTTCGCCAAGGAATGGCGAAAAAGCCGCCGCGACTCGGCCCGGCGGGCCGCGTCCGAGGAGGGCCGCGGGGAACGCCGCCGGTCGCGGATCTGGAAGATCCCGGTCTTCGGCTTCCTCGCATACTTCACATATCTCTACCTGCCCGGGACCGCTTGGCTTCCGGTTTTCGCCCTTCTGACCTACCTGGCCCTGCTCGGATTGACGGCCGAACCGGCCGGCGGCGCGGGGGTATGGTCCCATGGAGCCCGGTTGATCCATCAAACCGTCTTCTGGATTCTGCCGCTGGCAGACGGATTATGGCTGGGCCGCCGCTGGGGCCGCTGGGGCCCCGCCGCCGTATTGACCATCCTCTGGTATGCCGCCCTGGCGATCCTCGTTACGGCCCGACGGGTCGAGAAAAAGAAGATCAACGTCGACCGGATCACGGGGCGCGCGAAAAAGCTGCGCACGGCCGTCTACCGATTCGTCCGATCGATCCCCGTTCTGGGCGGACGCCGGGCGCCCTTCCAAGCCCTGGATCGGATTCAACTCGAGATCGGCAGCGGCATGTTCGGCCTGATCGGTCCGAACGGATCGGGAAAAACCACCCTGATGCGCATCATCTGCGGCCTCCTCCCCCCCACGCGGGGACGGGTCGGATTCAACGGATTGGACCTCGTCGGCCACCGGGAAGAGCTGCAGTCGCTCATCGGCTACCTGCCGCAGGAGTTCGGGGCCTACGAGAACATGACGGCCGAACGGTTCCTCGATTACCAAGCCCAACTCAAGGGCATCTGGAATGGGCCCCGCCGGGCCGCGGCGGTCGAGTCGTCGCTGCGGGCCGTTCATCTTTTCGAGCGGCGCGGCGAGCGGATCAAATCCTACTCCGGCGGGATGAAGCAGCGTCTGGGAATCGCCCAGACCCTGCTCCATCTGCCCCGGATTCTGGTCGTCGACGAACCGACGGCCGGCCTGGACCCGAACGAACGCATCCGCTTCCGGACGCTTCTCTCCGAACTGGCCCGGGACCGGATCGTCATCTTCTCCACGCACATCATCGAAGACATCTCCAGTTCCTGCAACCGCCTGGCCGTCCTCCTGAGGGGCCGGGTCCGGTTCACCGGTACGCCGTCCGACCTGGTTCAGTTGACCCGGGGTTCGATCTGGCAGGCCGTCGTCGACGACACGACGTTCGAGGGGATCAGGCGCAAATATAAAGTCCTTCACCATCTCAGGGAAGGAGATATGATCCGGGTCCGAATCCTGGCGGCCGAGCCGCCGTTTGCCGGGGCGCAGCCGGTGACGCCGACGCTCGAGGATTCCTACATGTGGCTGCTGGGGCAGGAGGCCTGATTCCATGATCCCTTCCCGACCCAAAGCCGGCGCCGGCCGCAAAGGAACCGGCCGCATGGCCGGAGCCTGGGCCTTCATTCGCGGCAACGCCTCGGCCGCCTTCGGCGGAAAGACGGTCGCTTTCGTCCTTCTGGCCGTGGCCGTCTTTCTGGCCGTCGCCGCCTTGACTCTTCTCAACAGGAGGGCGACGATCGACGCCCAACACATCTATGATTTCCTGCTGGTCCCGGCGCTGATCCTTCTCTTCTACCCGGCCGCCTTCGCCCTCCAGGGCGACAAAGACGCCGGAATGATCGAAGTCTTGTTCGGCATTCCCGACTACCGGTTCAAGGTCTGGCTGGCCCGCTACCTGACCATCTACCTGACAGTCGGGATGTGGGTCCTTGTCCTGGCCCTCTTGAGCCGAATCGGGCTGGCCGCGTTCCCCCTGGGCCGCATGGTCTTGGAGGTGATGATCCCCATCCTTTTTATCGGGAGCCTGGCCTTCTACCTGGCCGCATCAACGGGTAGCGGCATCGCCACGTCGGTCCTCCTCCTCGTCGTCATCGGCCTGTTCTGGCTGTTCCGCGATTCCCTGGCGGCAGGTCCCTGGTACCTGTTCCACAATCCCTTCGTCCGCGTCGAAGAAATCAAAGCCATGGTCCTGGCCAAGACGACGTTCGCCAACCGCCTTTATCTGCTCAGCGGATTTCTCGTCCTGACGCTCCTCTCCCTGCTTCGCCTGCAGAAAAGGGAAAAGTTCATTTAACCTGGATTATGCACGAGTCGAGAGGGCTGTAGCCCCCTCCGCCGGAGGAACAAGGTGAAGAACAGAGGAAGAAGGCAACGCGGCTTCGGAGACGTGCGGCTTTGCCTGTACTCATGGTGCAACTTCTCAGCACCATGAGTGCGCCGCAGGGCTATGGGCGAAATGCTCGTTCTGTCCCCAGAGTACGGCTTCTGATGCAAGGCGCGCCCTGGCTCCGAGGCGTCGCAAAGGACGGCAAAGCCCGAAGGGTGACGCTGCCCTCACCTCGTTAAGAACGAGCCTGAGGACTGC
>JAFGEN010000027.1 GCA_016931595.1 Candidatus Aminicenantota bacterium
CCCATCCGGCTCTTGCCGATGGACTGGATGTCGCAAAGCTTTGGATACTTCTGCTGGAGCTCGCGCATGATCCGGGTCCATTCCTCGTAGGCGTAATAGCGTTTCCAGCTGATCGGGTAGTCGAGCTCGCCGTGATAGCCGCCGGGATTCAATTGAAGCTTGGTCTGGGCCAGGAGCGTGCCGGCCAGAAGAACCGCCAGGATGAGGGTGATGTGTTTTTTCATGGCGGCCTCCTTATTTCACCTTGAGGGTTTCGACTTTCGTCCCGCCCTTTTGGGAAGAGAGGACGAGCTTGAGGGATGAGTCGCCCTCGACGGCCACCAGCCAGCGGACAACCCGCCGGGCGCCGCCGGTTCGGACCTGGGCCGGGCCGGCCGACCCGCCGCGCATCCGCATCATCTGGGGCGGAGCCGCCGGGGTTTGGGCCTGAGGGCCGCCCCCGCCCCCCCGCATTCCCGGACCGACGCCGGGACGCTCGGTCCCGGGGATGCTCATCGCCCCGTCGAGAACGCCGAGACGGACGTAGGGGGTGCTTTGAAGATACGTGACTTTGTCCCGGTCGCCGACCAGCCAGATGACGTCTTCGCGATTGCCGCGGAGGGTCGAGCCGCCGGCCCGATGGGTGGCCAGGGAGCCCTTGTTCTCGACGGTCGCCGTGACTTCGACGATCCGGTAGCGGCCCTTGCCGGCGCCTTTCTTGATTTTAATTTCGTCGCCGGACACCGCGGCCGCGGCTTCCCGGGCATTGTTGGTCGTGTAGAGGGTCTTGGCCTCGGCTCCGGTGATGACCACTTCGGGGAGCAGGCCGGCCCGGAACATCTCGAATCGGTAATGCTTGTCGCAGACGCCGAGGAGAGGCTCGCCCGGCCAGGCGTTGTTTCCGTAGTTGGTCTTCCAGCCGCCGATCTCGCCGTCGCCGAGATCAGGATGCTTGTACGGCTTCCAATCGAGGAACGCCTTGCCGCCGTATTGTTCGTCCTGATACTTGAGAAGAGCCCGGTCGCGGGCTTGGCGGGAGGCCTGGGATTGCGGGCCGGCCGGCGCGGCGAATCCGGGCAGATCCTTGGCCGGGTTCCAAAGCTCGGTCGTGATCGACCAGATCCCGAAATGGAGGAATTCCCAGTCGGTGGTCATGCCGAAGCCGTAGCGGCGGTCGGCCTCCTCGTCATAGCTGACTTTCCAGCCGTAGGGGAGCTCGTAGCCGCGGTCGACGGCGTATTTATTTTTGGATGTCTTGCGGAGTTCCTCCCGGAGCATCGGGATTTTGGCCGGGTCTTTCCAGGCCTCGGGAACCTCCTCGCCGATGATCTCGAGATACTTTTTCCCCATGATGAAATCGAGAACGGCGACATCCTTGGGGTCGAGGCGCGAATGAGGGGCCGTGCCCAGCGGCCTGAAGGTGAACCCGCCGGAGGTGTGGTACCACTGGGCCATGAAGATGTTGGGCGTGGTGACGATGAATTCCGCGACGGCCCGCGATTCGGGAGCCGAGGTGGGATAATCGCCCGACCCGCCGGCGAAACCCTGGTCGTTCCACCAGCCCTCGGGGAAATTGCGGTTCAGGTCGATCCCCGCCTCGGGATCCTCGCCCCGGCGCTTGTCGCCGTCGTTGTCCTTGTCCTCGGGGACAACGGACCAGCGCGGCTTGTCGGTTTTTGCGTTCGGCGCGATCCGGACCATGAGCCGCGGGTCGGCCTCGTCGGCGACGAACATTCCGTTGGGGTCCTTGTAGCGGAACTGGGTGACGA
Source organism: Candidatus Aminicenantota bacterium (assembly GCA_016931595.1). Lineage (GTDB taxonomy): Bacteria > Acidobacteriota > Aminicenantia > Aminicenantales > UBA4085 > JAAZPG01. Next base: position 1,749 of record JAFGEN010000027.1, read on the forward strand.
AGCCGTCGCCGTTGAGGTCGTCGGGCCCGTCCTCGTTGACCTTGCCGTCGCCGTCGTCGTCGCGGAACATGACGTTGACCCGCTGGGAGATCCCTTTCTCGATGCTGTTATACACGCCGTCGGCGTTGAGAATGGGCAGGATATAGAAGGTCTTGGCGTCGACCAGGGCTGTGATTTCCTTGTCCGTCCCGTAGCCGGAGACGAGCTTGTCGATCGTGTAGAGGCAGACCTCGGTCCCGGTGAACTCGTTGCCGTGGGTCGAGCCGCAGATGAAGTGCCCCGGTTTGCCCATGTGCGGGCTCATCGGGACGACGTTTTTCACGCCCTCCGACCGCGGGTTGCGGAGCGGGACCTGGGCGTCGACGGTCGTCCCCGTTTTCATGTTGGAGACGACGAGGACGTAGATCGGGCGGTTCATCGTGCTTTTCCCGATCTCGACCAGGGAGGTGATCCCGGGATAGGCCGCGGCGACGTCCTTGAGGTATTTCACCGTCGCCGTATAGCCGTGATACGCGTTAAACGAGATGGGGACTTTGGAAGCGGCTGCAAGCGGCACGGCAAGGCCGAAAACGATGGCGGCCGCGACGGCGGCCGGAATGAAGCGGGGTGTCCGGGCGTTCTTCGATCCGCGACGAGAGCTCATTGTTCCTCCTCCCTACGGGCGAAGTCAAAGCCGTCCGTCCGCGCGGACGGCGGGAATTACTATAATCCTTTTGAGATAAAGAAAAAAGCGGGAAGAGCCGGCCCGGCCTCTTTGAACCTCAATCCAGCGATTTGCCGCAATGCGGACAGGTCCTTTCCTTCGGCGATTTGTTTTTTCTAATTTCCTCCAGAAAACCGGCCCCGAGGATGCCGGCCGGAAGGGCGAACAAGCCGACGCCCAGAAAGCTGATGATCGAGCTGATGATTTTCCCCACCGGGGTCATCGGGATGACATCCCCGTATCCAACAGTGGTCAGGGTGACCACGCCCCACCACAACGAAGCCGGGATGCTGGAAAATTTTTCGGGTTGAACATCAACCTCGGCGAAATAGAGAAGGCTCGAGGACAGGATGAGAAGAATGAGAATCAAGAAAACGGTCACGGCCAATTCGCCCCGCCTCGATGACACGACGTCGCCGACAAGGCGCAGGGAGCGGGAATAACGCCCGAGCTTGAGCACGCGAAACAGGCGGAAGAGGCGCAGGACCCGAAGAAAACGGAGGTCGGCCCGAATGAGCATGGGAACATAGAAGGGGAAGACGGCGGCCAGGTCGATGATCGCCATGGGAGAAACGGCGAACCTCAATCTTCCCCAGAGCGGGTGTCGATACTTGGGATTTTCCGTGCAAATCCAGATTCGCAGCGCGTATTCGATGGAAAAGACCACCACGGAAAAAATCTCGAAGAGGCGAAAGAGGCCGGAGTATCGCTTTTCGACCGAGGCCACCGACGAGATCATCACCGCGGCGATATTCAAAAGAATGAGGGCGATGATAAAGACATTGAAGGCATGGGGTCTCTTCGAGCCTTTCCCGGTCGAGGCGTCGGTTTCGATGGCCGCGTAAACCCTGCTTTTCAGTTTGTTCATATGATTCTCTTTCAGCCCGGCAATCGTTCCCAGCCGATCCCTATGAAACCATCCCCTCCCGCCGCAGGGCGTCCAACGCGATCCGGGACGAAGGCCCGTCGCCGCGGGCCGGGCAGACGGCGACCTTGCCGTCCGTCAAGGCAACGATTTCGGCCAGGTCCTTGTGGGTGAATCCCGGACAGAGGATGATCGAGTCGAGCTTCTTCAGCTTGTGGAGGTTGGCCACGACGGCCAGGGCCTCGGCCTGGTTCTTGACCATGACCACGTCCAGATGGTACTTGCCGGTGTCGATGAACGCCTGGTGCTTGTTCAAGTCGGCGTCGGGGGCATGAGCCAGAAAGAGGGCTTGGAAAGGCATGGGGGGATCCTCCTTCCCTCAAGTCTATCCGATTCCCGTCCGAACACAAGCATCTTGTCTTCCGGAGCGGCTCCGAATAGAATGAGAGCCAATGCGGGCGCTCGTTTTTGGCCGGAAGGGAATCGGCAGGATCGCGGCGGCCGCTCTCTTTCTCTCCCCCCTCTTCGCCGATATCGAATACCGGGGTTTTCCGCTGATCACCAATTTCCCCCCGGAAAAATACAACGCCGAAATCCAGAACTGGGCCGCCCTCCAGGACGACCGGGGTTTGTTGTATGTGGCGAATTCCTCCGGAGTGCTCGAATTCGACGGCCTCGAATGGCGTCTCATCCGGCTTCCCGAAAACATCGCCGTCCGGTCGCTGGCCAAGGATCGGACCGGCCGGATCTTCGTCGGAGCCCTGGGCGATTTTGGATATCTTGAAGCGAACGACACGGGCGGGCTTGTCTTCCATTCCCTGGGGCGGGCGGAGGGTTTATCATCGTCGGATATCGGCGACGTCTATACCGCGGAGGTTTCCCGCGAAGGCATTGTGTTCCAGAGCGGCAACGGAGTCTTCCTTTATCGCGACGGCCGAATCCTCGTTCTTCGCCCCGAAACGCGGTTTTTCCTCGGGTTTGCCGTTCAGGACCGCTTCTACGTCCGCCAGGAAGGCCGGGGCCTCTATCGCCTGGACGGCGTCCGTCTCGAATTCCTGCCGGGAAGCGAACGGTTCGCCGGAGACCGCATTCACACCATGCTCGCCCTCGATTTGGAAACGATCCTCCTGGGTTCGTATGAATCGGGCTTCTTTTTTTATCACTCCGGGCGGATGACGCCGGACTCCTTCGAAAAAACCGCGGCCTTCGCCGAGATGGAGCGGATTCTCAAGGGCCAAAAAATCGGCGTGGGAGAGCGCCTGTCGGACGGCCGGCTGGCCTTCGCCACCACCCAGAGCGGCCTGTACATCTGTTCCCCGGACGGCCGGCTCCTGGACCACCTCGATAAATCGACAGGCCTTCTCAACGATTGCATTTATTACCTGTACCGGGACCCGCTCGACAACCTGATCCTCTGCCAGAGCGTCGGCCTCTCTTACGTCGAAACGGGAACGCCCCTCCGCTTAATCAACGATAAATCCGGGATCAAAGGGGCCGGCGCATCCGCCCTGTTCCGTCCGGCCTTCGGCCCGGGGGCTTTTCCCGGCCTGGTTTTGGGAACGTACCAGGGGGTGTTTTTCCGGGATTGGCAAGACTCCGGGCTTCCCTATCGCCGAATTCCAGGCTCTATGGAGACGCTCTCCCTGATCGAGCGCCGGGGCAGGATCCTCGTCGCTCAAAACGACGGCATCGCCGAGCTCCGCGGGGACCGGTTGATCCCTATCATCAGGAAACAGATCGGCGTCTCGTTCCTGACGCTTGCAAACCGCCCGGATTCCCTTCTGGCCGGAACGTTCACCGGATTCTTTCGCCTGGAGTTCCGGGAGGGGAACTGGATATCCCGGGGCCCGGTCGCGGGGTTCACCCAGGGCTGCTTCAATCCGGTGGAAGCCCCGGACGGAACCATTTGGCTGCAAACGTACGCGGGCAATGGAATTTTCCGTCTGGCTCTTTCGGAGGACCTCGGCCGGGTGGTCGAAGAACGGAATTACACGAAAGCAAACGGCCTGCCCTCCGACGGAGGCAACCTTCTGTTTCAGGGGAAAAACCGGTTTTACATCGCCACCTCCCGGGGCGTCTACCGGTACAATGCCCGGCGGGATGTCTGCGAGCCCGACCCCGATTTCCCCGAACCCGGCCTCGAGTGCCGCCCCGTGCAGCTCATCCACGAAGCCGAGAACGGCGACGTCTGGGTGTCCGGGGAGGGTTTTTTCGGCGTGTATCGAAGCGGCGCCGATGGACGATACGGCCTGGAGACCGGGCTTCTGAACCGGCTGCCGGTATTCCGGCCGAACACGGTCATCTGCATCCCCGACGAGCGCAATATCCTCGTCGGCTACAAGGACGGCTTCATCCATTTCAATCCGTCCCAGATCTCCCCGCCCGCCGCCTCCCAACCCGTCCTGATTCGAAGCATCCATGTCAACGAACGGCTTCTTTTCGCCGGCGGGCCGAACGTGAAGGATGATTCCGAACCGGGAGAAGCGCCGGCCGGGGAGGGACCGGCCATCCCCCACGCCAAAAACCAAATTCGCTTTTCTTACGCCGCGCCGTCCATAGAGGGCGGCGACCGCATGGAATACCGAACCCGCCTGGAGGGATACGAGGACGACTGGTCGTCCTGGAGCCGCTGGTCCACCCGCCCGTTTTCGAACCTGTCGGAAGGATCCTACGTCTTCCTTGTTGAAGCCAGGGATTTGTACGGAAAATCGGAAGGAAGCGCCGCTTATCATTTTGTCATCCTTCCGCCCTGGTATCGGACGTGGCCGGCCTACCTGGGGTATGCCCTGCTCGTCCTGGCCGCCGTCGCCGGAATCGTCACGATATACAACCGCCGGCTGATCAAGGAAAAAATCCGCCTGGAGCGGCTGGTGAACGAAAAAACACGGCAGCTCAAGGATGCCGCCCTGACCGATCCACTGACGGGGTTGCGCAACCGGCGCTTCCTTTCGGAAATCCTCCAGGGACAGCTCAACACTTACGTCGCCCACCGGGAATACAGCCTGGTGAACCGGGACCGCCGCAATCCCGACGCCGGAAGCCCGGCCGGTTACGCGTTCTTCATGATCGACCTCGACCATTTCAAGGACATCAACGACAATTTCGGGCATGCCGCCGGCGACCGGATGCTTCAGCTGTTCGCCGAAACCCTTCGGGCGAACGTTCGGGTCGACGACATCATCATGCGCTTCGGCGGAGAGGAATTTCTCATCATCCTCAAGGAGCCCGACCGCGATTACGCCGAGGTCTTCGCCGAAAAGCTCAGGGCTTCAGTCGAGAGGACGCCGTTCAATATCGGAGAGTCCGGCCCGGTCCATCGGACCTGTTCGATCGGGTATGTCCATTTTCCATTTTATCCGGAGTCGCCGCGCCGGGTCGCCTTCGACCAGGCCATCCGGATCGCCGACCTCGGCTTGTATCATGCGAAAACCCACGGGCGCAACATGACCGCCGGAGTCTTTCCGACCTCGAAGTCGGCCGGCCCCGAGGAGGCGGCCGCGATGCTTTCGAAGCTGGACGCGGCCGTCGAGCGAAGACTCATTCGAATCGAGATCGGGCAGGCGGAACGGGCCGAAGAATAGGGCCGTAGAATAGGACGCTTCACTCCTCGGCGATCGTCACCTTGGTCATGACATCGTTGGCCCGGACCGAGTCGACGACGTCCTGGCCCGAGATCACCCGGCCGAA
>JAFGEN010000251.1 GCA_016931595.1 Candidatus Aminicenantota bacterium
CGCCGTCCTGGCTGTGCTGGGACTGGATTCGGTCCGGGCATTCGACCGCCTGGAATGGAAGTCCTGGGACGCGAGGATGAAGGCCTTCGCCGACCCGGCCAAAGCGTCCAAGGAGATCCTCCTTGTGTTCGTCGATCAGCCCAGCCTCGATTTCTACGCCGGGCAGGGAATCACCTGGCCCTGGCCGCGCGGTTTGTATGGCGCGCTTGTCCGCCACCTGGCCGCGGGCGGAGCGAAGGCCGTCTTTTTCGATATCACGATGACTGAAACATCGCGCTTCGGAGAAGGGGACGACGGGGATTTCGCAGCCGCCTGCGCTGAAGCGGGCAATGTCTTCCTCCCGGTCTTTCTCAGCACCGACCTTCTCCGTCCGGAAGATGCCCCTTCGCCGGAGGCCGTCAAAACGTTCCGGGAGAAGAGCGCGGTCGGATTGCTCCAAGAGCTCAAAGGAGTGTCACCCGCCGGCGGACCCGAGGCTCGGGAGGAGATCTTCCATTCCGTCACCCTCCCGGTTCCCGTCCTTCTCGACGCGTCCCGGGCGGTGGTCAATGTCCGGGTCAACCCGGACCCGGACACGATCTACCGCCGCATTCCCCTGTTTTTCCCTTTTCGCGGGGAGGCGGGGATCGGCCCGCCGGAGAATTCGTTTTTCGTCGGCTCGGTTCCGGCCGCCCTCGCCCTTTCGACTGGATCCGAGGCGGATGTTCTTGGTATCCCCGTCGGCCTCGACCGGGCGATGGTCATCCGCTTCCTCGGCCCGGCCGGGACATACCGGTCGCTTTCGGCCGCGGCCGTTATCAATTCCTTCGCCCAAATCCAGGAAGGTCAAATCCCGCAAATCCCGGCCTCGGAATTCAGGGACAAAATCGTCCTTGTCGGCTTGAGCGCCGTCGGGCTGCTCGACATCAAAGCCAGCCCCATCTCCGGAGTGGTGCCCGGGGTGGAAATCCAGGCCGCGGCTTTGGATACGATTTTAAACAAGCGGGCCTTTCGATTTCTCCCCGGCTTTCTCACCCGGCTCTATTTCGTCCTTCTGGCCCTGGCAGCCGGCTGGACCGTCTCCATCCTCCGGAAGCCGGGCGCCCAGACAGGGGCGTTCGCCGGATTTCTCCTGGCTCCGGCGGCCGCCTCGGCGGCCGCTTTCGCCGGGAGAGTCTGGTTGGATTTCGTCGCTCCGCTGGCCGCGGTGTTTCTGACCATCATCGGGGCGGCCGTCCTCAATTACATGGTCGAAGGACGGGAGAGGCGCTTCCTCAAGGGCGCCTTCCATCATTACTTAAGCCCGGCCGTGATCGACCGGATCATCGCCGATCCCGGGCATCTGAAGCTCGGCGGCGAACAAAGAGAAGTGACGTCCTTCTTTTCGGATGTGGCCGGATTCACCTCGATCTCGGAGGCCCTCGGTCCGTCGGCGCTCGTGGCGCTGCTCAATGAATACCTGACCGAAATGACCGACCTGATCCTCGACTCCGGCGGAACTTTGGACAAATACGAGGGGGATGCGATCATCGCATTTTGGAACGCGCCACTGGACGATCCGGATCATGCCCTTCGAGCCGCCCGGACCGCCCTGGCCTGCCGGGCCCGGGTCGCCGCGATCGGACCCGCCCTGGAGAACAAATACGGCCGGATGATCCGGATGAGAATCGGCCTCAACACCGGCCCGGCCATCGTCGGCAACATGGGATCCTCCCGTCGGTTCGATTACACGGCGATGGGCGACACCATCAACCTGGCCTCGCGCCTGGAAAGCGCCGGCAAGCAGTACGGCGTGTCTCTGCTGGCCGGAGAGTCGACGGTCAAGAAAACCGGCGGGGCGGTCGTCGCCCGGGAAGTGGATGTGATCCGGGTCGTCGGGAAGCGCGAGCCCGTCCGGATCTTCGAGTTGATGGGAGAGAAGGGACATGTCGCCGAGGACGTCTTGGGACGGATCACTCTTTTTCATCAAGGTCTCGAACGATTCCGGGCCCGCGATTTCGCCCGGGCCGAGGCGATGTTCGACCGGCTTTCCGGCGACCCGGTCGCGGCCCTTTACCTGGAGCGATGCCGGATGCTGGCCGCGACGCCGCCGCCGGACGATTGGGATTTTATCTTCGACTTGAAAACCAAATAAGAAGGAAGAGTTGCGATGCGCATCGAGATTTTCGGAGCGCGGGGAACGCGGCCGGCGGCCCGCCGCCGGGGGTCCGTCTACGGCGGCCATACGCCGTGCGCCCTGGTCCGGGCCGGGTCGGGGGAGACGATCATCGTTGACGCCGGCACGGGTCTCCATCGCCTGGAGGAATCGCTTCCGTCCGGCCCGAACGCGCCGGCGGAGCTTCATCTTCTCCTGACCCATTTTCATTTCGATCACCTCCAGGGCCTGCCGTTCTTTCAGGCGCTCTACCGCCGCCGCGGCCGGGTTGTTTTTTATTCGGCCGAGCCGCCGGCGGTCCTTCGCGGGAGGCTTTCCGGATTCATGACCGGTCCGTATTTCCCGGTGGAGTTTTCCGAGACGACGGCCCGAAAGGCATATCGGCGCATCGGTCCGAAGCCCGTCGATATCGGAAGCGTCCGGGTGAAATCCTGCCCCCTCAACCATCCCCAGGGCAGCGTCGCCTATCGC
>JAFGEN010000028.1 GCA_016931595.1 Candidatus Aminicenantota bacterium
ATTGAAGAACGAAACGAAATCGAGATGAAGGTCATCCACAAGGCCATCCGGGTGATCCGCCCCGGCGCCGGCGTGGTGGCCTTCTGAAAAACGGCGCAGGCGCTACTTCAGCTTCGCCCGGGCTTCAGCGACCATCGCCTTGACCTCGGCCATAAGCCTTGGGGCCTGGTAGACGATCCCGTCCTTGATCGTCCATTTCACCCCGCCCCGGCGAACCGGCTTCCCATCCTTCAAATCGAGCACGCCGGTCGGGTAGAGAAACTTGAGGTTGGCCAGGGGATTTTCATCAATCAGGACCAAGTCGGCCAGGAATCCCGGCCGGACCCGCCCGAGCTTGTCCCCCATCCCAAGAAGCTCCGCGTTGTTCCCGGTGGCGATCTGAATGACGTCGATCGGGTGGAACCCTGCCTCTTGAAGGAGTTCGAGCTCGCTGATGAAACTGAAGCCGTAGAGAGTGTAAATGAAGCCGGCGTCGTCACCGGCTCCGACCAGCCCGCCCTTGTCGGCGAAGTCCCGGACCGCGTTCATCCAGATCCTGTAGTTTTCCTTCCAAAGGATTTCATCCTCGGTCGACCAGCCCCAGCTGAACGCGCCGTGGCGTTCGGGACTCGGCTCGAAATAGTTCTCAAGTGAGGGAAGAAGGTATTCCTTGAACCATTCCTGGTTCCGGGCCCGCATCATGTCCCGGCAGGCCTCGTAGGTGCTGAACGTCGGCAACCAGGCCACGTTCGCCTCGACCATCGCGCGGAGGATTTGGTCGAGCTTGACCGGGTCGGCTTCCCGCCACAACCGTCCGGCCCAGCGGAACCGGTCGCTCTCGTTGTTGTAATTATAGGACGGCGGGAAGTTCTGGGAGCCCTTCAGGGCCGCGTCGGGAATGCCGTACCAGTGCTCGACCGTGGTCACGCCGAAGGCGGCCAGGTCCCGGGCGTCGGTTTCCTCGACCCCGACGTGATGGGCGATCCTCAGGCCGAGCTTCTTCGACTCGTCCACGACCGTGGCCATGATGTCGCGGTCCATCCCGAAGATCTTGACCCCGTCGCCGCCCTGCTCCTTGATCCGCCGAACGGCCGCCCGGGCTTCCTCGGGATTCCGGCCTCCGGCCACGATGTACTCGAAGATCCGCGGAGCGGCGATCGTCCCGGCATCGCTCTTCCTTTTCATATCCAGGACCTTGGCCACGTCGCTTCCGACGTCCCGGACGGCGGTGATCCCGCAGGAGAGGTAGATCTTGTTTTGGTATTCGAAGGGCTGGGCAATCCCGGCCCTCTCGTCATGATAATGGATGTGGTTGTTGATGAGGCCGGGCAGGAGATACATCCCGGTCCCGTCGAGCACATGGCTCTCTTTGGCATAGGTTTCGGCTCGGGCGGCGCCGCGGACGGCGGCAATCGTGTTGTTCTCGACCATGACGTCCATCGGGCCGCGCATCGGCGTCCCCTTGCCGTCGATGACCATCACGTTGCGGATGACCAGCCGGTCGTACCGCTTTCCATGCTCCACGCCTCTCGTCTCGGCGAGGGCCGGGAAAACCATCCAAGCGAGCAAAACCGCCGCGGCGGCGATAAAACATCCTGCACGGCATTTTTCGGAATTCGTCTTCATGGGGATTCTCCTCTCTATCGGTATTGACTCGGGCGCGTGAGATTTTCGGAAAAGTTTCATCGTCGCTCCCTCGAACGTTCATCCGGACCGCGCGGGACGCCGGCGCTCCTTCGGCCGGGCGGCGAATCGATCCGGCGCCCTTTTCCGCCCCGGGGCGCTCCTCGGTTCAATCCGCGGGCCGCCGGCCTTGAGGAGAGGACGGTCGTAGGATTTTTCCGGGGCGGCTTATCCTTGGGCATGAGGATCGCGCCTGTTTCCAGATCGCCGTAGTATCCGGCCTTTCCTTGAAGGAACATCAGGCCGACCAGGGCCCCGGTCGCCGCATCCAACTCGTGGTCGGAAGGATTCCGGCCCAGGCCGCGGATTCCGAGGCGCGCCAGCCCCCGCCGCAGTCCGGCCGCGTCCCTTTTGGCCCGCGGGAGATTCCAGACGTCCTGGGCCCCGCCGGGATACATCTCCATGATCCGGAAGCCTCGCGTTTCGAGCGACTCCTTCAGCAATATCCCTCGGACGGTCAGCATCCGCATCGGCCCGAGGGTGATCGGGAAAAACGGAATCCCTCGTTCCCGCAGTTCAAGGTCGCAGGGCCGGTAATGTTCGCCGTTCCGGTCCTCGATCGAGGTCCGTCCCGGGGGGAGAGTGAGCGGAGCGTCGACCGTGACGAGGTCGGGACGAACCGTTTCGACCAAGGAAAGGATCTCGTCGTCGCCGAACAGGAGCGCCGTTTTGGCCTCGAGGGCCCGCAGCGTACAAGCGCCGGTCGGCCGTCGGGGCGAGCCGGCCAGGTCCAGGCCCAGGACAACGAGCGGTTTCATCCCTTTCGGATGGCGGCTTTCGTTTCGATGTCCGGTGGAAACTGGAGATGGGCCTTGACCGTGCAGGTCTCGGCCGCCCGGATGACGGCGCCGACATATTTCTCAGGAAAATCCGGGGGCAGGCTGATCTCGAACGTGACGAGGGAGATCATCTTGCCCTTGGCGTCCCGCTCGGCCTTCATGGTCAGGCCGATCCCGTCGGTCGAGATTTTCCGGCTCAAGCAGAAAGCCGCCACGTAATACCCCGCGCAGGTGGCCAGCGAGGCCAGGAAAAGAATAAAAGGCCCCGGGGCGGTGTTTTCCCCGCCGTCCTCGACCGGCTGGTCTGTGTTGATGACGAAACCGTCATATTCCGTAGCCACCCGGACGCCTCCCGGGAAGGCGACTTTGAATTCGAAATCGGACATGAATGCTCCTCTTATGAATGAATTATTTATCCAGGTTTTTGCCGAACAAGGCGAGAAGAAATCCGCGGTCCCGGGCGGTCATCGCCGTCCGGCCGAAGTAATCGCGGACCCAGGCGGAGACGTGATCCCGATTGGTCCGGTGGATGAAGCCGCGCCCGGAAAGCTTGGCAATGATCCGGTCGATCGTCTCGTCCTGGTCCCGGCGCGGCAAAGAAAGCTCCCGGTCGAGAACCGCGGCCTTCCGGCCGGCTGTTCCGCCGACAAACAGCGAGTAGAGGGTCAGAAGCACCGCCGCTCCCAGGTTGTAGGACGGCTGCCGGCAAGCCTGGGGGATCGTGAAGACCAGGTTGGCCCAGCCGAGCTCGGCCCGGGTCAAGCCCGTCCTCTCGTTTCCGAACAGGAGCCCCACCCGGGTCGCCGAAGGCAGCGCTGCAATCCGGCCGGCCGCCTCGTCCCATTCCACCCAGGATGACAGCTTCCGCCGTTTGGCCGTGGAAGCCGCAACGAAGTGAAGGTCGGCCGTCGCCTCCTCGAGCGTCGGGAAAAGTTTCGCCCCGTCCAGGATCTCCCCGGCGTGGACCGCGGTCCGGTAAGCAACGGGGCTCAACCGCCGGATTCCGGACAGGCGAAGATCGAAAAAGCCCGTGTTTTTCATCGCCCGGGCGGCCAGCCCGATGTTTTCGGGATTTTCCGGGCGGACGAGAACGACTGCGGGGAGTTGAGTCGTCTCGAGCGGCGTCACACGGGCCTTCCGGGTCTCCTATTATATGCTATAATGGCGCCGCTTTCCGACCGGGAAAATTTCACGAGGAGTTCCGCCATGCCCGATCAGGCCGCCCTGGAAGACCTCTTCCGCAGCCACGGATTCGAGGACTTTAAATGGTTCCCGCCCAAAGATACGGTCACCGGCCAATGGGTCCGGATGAAATGCCTTTTCGGCTGCCCGGAATACGGAAAAAATGGGAGCTGCCCTCCCAATACGCCTCCGGTCGAGGAATGCGCCCGGTTTTTCGGCGAATACAAACGGGGCGTGATCTTCCGGTTCGAAAAGAAAGTGAAGGATCCCGAGGAACGGCACGCCTGGACCCGGGAGGTCAACGCCCGGCTGAGCACGCTCGAACGGGAGGTTTTCCTTATGGGAAAGGTCAAGGCCTTTCTCTTATTCATGGACAGCTGCACGATCTGCCCGGATTGCGGCGGTTCCCGGGACAAATGCAAGAATCCGAAAAAGGCCCGGCCGACGGCCGAAGCCATGGCCGTGGATGTCTATTCCACGGTTCTTCGGGCCGGTTATCCGGTGGAAGTGCTGGCCGATTATGAAAAGGCGATGAACCGCTACGCCTTTCTCCTGATCGATTGAAGCCGGAATTCAGGGAGGACGACCATGTGGTGGGAAGAAAAAACGATGCGGACGTTCCGCTGCCGTCTCCGGCAGATCCCGGGAGTGCTCGGGCGCCTGCTTTCGACGCTCGGCGAAGCGGGCGGCGACATCGGCGAAATCCGGGTTCTTCGCCAGGGCACGACCCACGTCGAGCGGGACATCGTCGTCTTCGCCAACGGACCGGAGGCGATGGCCAAGCTGATCGCCGTTGCCGGGACCGTCCCTAACGTCGAACTCCTCGAGGTCCGGGACGACGTCATGGAAATGCACCAGGGGGGGAAAATCGCCATTCGAAGCCGGTACAAAATCGACAGCCTCGAGGTCCTTCGGCGGGTGTACACGCCGGGCGTGGCCGAGGTCTGCCTTCAAATCCAAAAGGATCCGCGGCTCGTCCGCCGCTTCACCTCCATCCGCCATTTCGTGGCCATCGTGACCGATGGAACGGCGGTTCTGGGCCTTGGCGACATCGGGCCGCAGGCGGCCATGCCGGTCATGGAAGGCAAGGCCAGCCTGATGGAGACGTTCTCCGGCCTCTCGGGCGTCCCGATCCTGCTCAACACGAAGGACGTCGATGAGATCGTCGAGGCGGTAGCCGCGATCGCCCCGACGTTTTCGGCCATTCAGCTGGAGGACATTTCCGCTCCGCGCTGTTTCGACATCGAAACGCGGCTTCAGGAACGGGTCGACATCCCGGTGCTTCACGACGACCAGCACGGCACGGCGACCGTCGTCGTCGCCGCCCTGCTCAACGCCGAAAAGACCGCCGCGGCTAAACCCCTTCGCGATTGCCGGATCGGAGTGGTGGGGTTGGGCGCGGCCGGAATGGCGATCGGGAAAATGCTGATGTTTTTCACCGGCCGGCCGGTCCACGGCGCCGACCTTTCGGCCGAAGCGCTCCGGCGATTCGAGGGCTACGGCGGGACCCGGTCGGACCTCCGGGAGATCATGGCGTCCTGCGACGTCGTCGTTACGGTGACGGGCGTACCTGGACTGGTCAAGCCGGCGATGGTCCGGCCCGGGCAGATCATCCTTTCGCTGTCCAACCCGGTGCCGGAAATCGATCCGGCGGCGGCCCGGGAGGCCGGAGCGGCCTTCGCCGCAGACGGTAAGGCGGTGAACAACGTCCTCGGTTTCCCGGGGATCTTCCGGGGCGCCGTGGACGCCAACGTCCCCCGCATCACCCAGGACATGCTGCTGGCCGCGGCCCGGGCCATCGCCGATTCCGCCCCGGAGCGCGAAATCGTCCCCAGCCCCCTCGACGCCCACCTCCACCGCAACGTCGCCCGGGCCGTGGCCCGCGTCGCCCTGGAGAAAGGCCTCAACCGGGACGACTTGACGGATTATTTCGACTGAAGCTTTTCCTGCGATTCGGCTTTGATATCGGAGAAATCGATTCAATCCTCCCTCCGCCATGCTCTGAGACAGAAGCTTAAAGAGGAAAATTTCAGATCTTCTGTCTCTCCAGTTCTTGCAGGAAATCGAGGACAGGAAGGGCTTCGATGCCGTCCTCGGTATGATAAGGCCGTTCACCAAGGAAAACGACGACTCGGCGGCGGAGACCCTTCAGCGCGGCAATGGCTTTCAATCCTTTGAAGTCGTGCGCCGACAATCTCTCCCGGGCCTTGACTTCGACCGCGGAGAATTCTTTCCCACGCCGGATTAGGAAATCGACCTCGGTCCCCCCTTCGGCGGGCGCCCAGTAGAATAATTCGTCATGTTGGAGCCCCAGCCCGCTTCCCGGTTCCCCATACGCTTTAAGCAGGGCTCCCACCCAACCTTCCAGCAAGGCCCCGCGTTCCAGTTCGCCGGGTGGATGGAACTCCCGCTTCACGGCCCGCATGATTCCCGCATCCACCCAATAGACCTTCGGGTGGGTTCGTTCCTTGACTCGCAACCTGGCTTCATAAGCCGGAAGCAGCCAAACGAGGTGGGTGTCGCTCAGGATTTCCAGATAGCCGGTGACCGTGGTCCGGGCGACCCCGGCGTCGCGCGCAAGTCCGGACGTATTGAGCACTTGGCCGTGGAAAAGGGCCGCGACCGGGAGGAATCGCGCAAATCCCGGCAGATTCCGCACCAAGGCCTCGGCCTGGATCTCTTGCTTCAGATACAACTGCACGTAGGCGTCGAGGCTCTCCGCCTTGGCGGGTGACGTCCAGATCACGGGCAGGCTGCCGAATCGCAACACCTCCGCCAAATTGAAATCCGCGTCGAGTTCCCGGGGCAGCAGCGGAGACATGATCCTTCTGACCGCCCGCCCGGCCAGCAGGTTCGTCCCCGCCTGCTTCAGCTTCCTGGCGCTCGATCCCAGGAGGACAAACCGCAGACTTCGGTTTTCGATGAACCGATGGACCTCGTTGAGCAACCAGGGCAGGCGCTGGACTTCGTCGACGACGACCGTCCGGCCGGCCGGAATCCGGGACAACTCCCCGCCGAACAGTCGCGGCTCGCGCAGGTAGCTCTGAAACAAGCCCTCATCCAGAAGATCGAAGTATAGGGCGTGCGGGAAAGTTTTGCGCGCCCAAGTGCTCTTTCCCGTTCCCCGCATGCCGAACAGGAAAAAACTCCGCCGGGGCGCTTTCAATAAACGGTCATAGAACCTCGCTGTCACCATGTTGTTATAAATACCGGATTTATGACGACTTGTCAACAGGAGGGGCGCCGCGGGCGCGATGACCTTCGACCGAGCATCGGATATCCCCGCCTTCGCCGAAAAAACAACGGCCGTCGAAATCGCTGAAATACGAGTGAGGGGAGGTCCCGGAAAGCGGAGGCGCGGACGGTCGGTCGCCGCCCCTTTTAGGCCTTCGTTTCTTTCCGGCTGCGGGAAAGCTCCCGCAGAAAATCGCCGGCCCAGCGGACGACCGTATGGCCGGCGATCCGGCGGCGCATCGGCCCGTTCCGCCGGACCTGCTCCTCCGGGCTGAGGCAGAGGGCTTCCTTGATCGCCTCGGCGATTTCGTCGGTGTTGTTGGGGTTGACGAGAATCGATCCGGACAGCTCCTCGGCCGAACCGGCCATTTCGCTCAAAACCAGGACGCCGTCGCCCTCATCCCGGCAGGCCAGATATTCCTTGGCCACGAGATTCATCCCGTCGCGGAGAGGAGTGACCAGGCAGACATCCGCGGCCCGATAATGAGCGGCCAGGGTCTCGAAGGGAAGCGCCCGGTAGAGGTACCAAATCGGAACCCAGCCGATCGTCCCAAAGCGGCCCGAAATCCGGCCGATGCTCTCATCGACGGATTTCTTGAGCTGGGCATAAGCCGGAACGGCCGTCCGGGAAGGAACGGCGATGAGAATGAAGGTGACCTTCTCCCTCCATTCCGGATTTCGTTCGAGAAAGAGGTCGTACGCTTCGATCCGCTGGGGAATGCCCTTGGTGTAATCCAGCCGGTCGACGGAGAGAATGATCTTCCGGTCGAGGCTCCGCTTCTCGATCTTTTCGACCTCCCGCCGAACCCGGGGAAGCGAGCCGGCGGACGAAAACCGTTTGGAGTCGATCCCCATGGGGAACGCCCCCACGGCGACGGTCCGGTTTCCGGTCCGGATCTTCCCCGGCCGGGTCTCGTGTCCGAGAATCGCGGACACGCTTTCGAGGAAATGCCGCCCGTAGCTTTCCGTGTGAAATCCGACAAGGTCCGCCCCGAGGAGGCCGCGGAGGATTTCCTCGCGCCAGGGGAGGAGACGGAACAGCTCGTAGCTCGGAAAGGGAATGTGGAGGAAAAATCCGATCGAGGCCTCGGGCCGGCGTCGCCGGATCATCTCCGGAAGGAGGAGAAGATGGTAATCGTGAACCCAGACGGTGTCCCCGGGGCGAAGAATTTCGGCCACGGCGTCGGCGAATTTAGCGTTGACCTTTTCATAAACCGCCCAAAAGGTCTTGTTGTAGGTCGTGTGGAGTGGAAAATAGTGGAACAACGGCCAGATCGTCCGGTTGGCGAAGCCGTAATAGAAGTTCTCGACCTCGTAACCCGTCAGAAAAACGGGATGACAGGACTCCTGTTTCAGCCGCTCGCGGATCCCCGCTCTCTCGCCGTCACTGATCCGGGAGAGGGGAATCCCGGGCCAGCCGACCCAGGCGCTCGGCTCCGACTTGACATATTGGGCCAGGCCCGTGGCCAGTCCCCCGACGCTCGACTCGAAATGGAGGGACTGCTCCCTCCTGACGACGCTGACGGGAAGACGGTTCGATATCGTGATCAGCATGACGGTCCCGACCGGGAAAAACGGCTTGTATTTAAAGTTTAACCCAGGAGGGGGGGATATTCAAGGAATAATCGCGATTATCGAGCACCTCCCCCGTCGGGGATGACGAAAGCCGTCTTGTCCACCGTGTTGATTTCGACCTTGATCACCTTCGCCGTTTCGGTCCCGCCCTTTCGGGCGGGGTACGTGTAGGCATGAGCGACGAGGAATCCATCGACCATCCGATAATCGGATAGCTCGCGGCTCCACTCCCCCGCCTTGCCCATGAATTCGAACCGGCCCACGGCCATGACGGGGAGAAACGTCTTGGCGTCGAGATAATAATTCATCTCCACGCCCCGGGGCAAGGCAACGACAAGATGGTAAACCTCGATGCCCCGAAAGAGCGTTTTCCCTAAAAGATCCGCGGGACGGTCAAAGAACGCCGGAAAATACAACGCCGGCTCGGTTTCGAAATGGGTGAGTTCGCCCTCATCCAGGAACTCCTGTTTCCCTTCCCCATTCGAGCCCAGGAGGAAGCAGGCCCGGCGCCCGTCGTAAACGAGATCGTTATTGGGGAATCTCATGAGATTCGGGCGGGCGATTTCCGCCGAGGATGTCATGCCGTTCGGCCCGTGATCCGGAAGAAAGTATTCGAATCGCATGGTTTGAACGTTTTCGATCCGGTCGAATCCGCCCATTGCTTCGGCGCAGCGGGCGACGACTCCGGCGGCATCGAGGTCCTGCGGGGCGCAGGCCGGGAAGCCGGCGGCCAAGGCCGCGGCCGCCGTCAGGAGGAGCCCGACGCTCCATCCAAGTCCTCTTTTGTTTTTTGTTGAATTCATGATGCGTACTCCTTTACCGATCGGGTCCGTCTCCAAGCCCGGGAATTGCTTTTCCCCCCCAATTTGATTAAAACAAGGGGCGTTGACAAGATGACGAAAGTACCAATCGTAAAATGAGGACCTCCATAAGGGCGGGGAGAAGATGAACGCCGTGAACCTCGCCGCGAATCTCGGCTCCCTGGTCATAGGGGGGATTGTCATTTACGCCGCCTTCCGCCTTGACCGGAAATACCGTCTGTCCGTCCTTCGCCATTACCTGGGCTACGTCATCCTCGCGGTCGTATCCGGATTTTTCGATTGGATTGTCTTCAACCTGATCGAGCTGATGGCCCCGGGAGTATCGGCGGCGCAATCGGATGCGGTTTACCATATCTTCTGGGATTTGATCGGTTTTCCGGGAGCCATGGCCGCCGCCTGCCTGCTTCTTTGGACCCTGGCCGGCCTGCTGAGGATCCGGCTCGACCGCCGGCGGAAACTGTGGATCGCCGCTCCGTTCGTCGTCCTGGGGCTCTTGTCTATCAGTTACGCGGTTCTCAGGGCGAATCACTCCGGCGCGCCCCTGGGAGTGTTCCTCTGGAACGTCTTTCTCTTCGGGCTTCCGGTTTTTCAAGTCTTGATCCTGTCGGCGGCCCTGGCCGGGGTCATCCGGCTCAAGGAAGGAGCGGGAGCATATCTGCGGCTCTTCATCCTGGCATTGCTTGGCGGCTACCTGGTTTGGCACGCGTTATCCCTCCTCGCCTCGCCCTGGCATCCTTCCTATCGCCTGTCGGTTCTCTGGTATTTTCTGATGCTCGCGCCTCCGACTTGGGCCCTGGCCGCTCATTTTCAGGCAGCCGAATGCCGGGAAGTCCTGGAAAGCCCCGGCCCCGATGACCTGGCTCCCTATATCCTGGAATACGGATTGACCGCGAGAGAAGCCGACGTCCTCTTGCTTCTCCTGGCCGGAAAAAGCTATCAAGCCATGAAAAGCGATCTGTTCATCTCCCTTCAGACCGTTAAAAACCACGTCAGCCGCATTTATGGGAAGACGGGCGTTCGCAATCGGGTCGAACTCGCCAATAAAATCCGGAACGCGAGCCGTCGATGAAGACCTCGCTGCCCGGTTTATTGAAAAAAACGGCGAAAATCCTGGCCGCCGTCTTGATCATTTTTACTGCAAGCTTCAGCGTCGCCGACTATGTCCTCCGGGGCCACGCGTATTTCGCCAAGCGGGCGGCCAATTTCATCATCCGGAACACCTGGCAGGCTGTTTTTCCGCCCTCGGGGCCGGTGGAACTTTATGTCCGGGTTTACGCCGACCAGGATTACAGAAGAACGCGACCCGATTGGGAACCCCACCTGGCGGTTTTAATGGACCGCGTCAAGGCGCGCCTGGGCCGGGATTTCGACATCCATTTTCGGATCCTGGGCATCAGCCCCTGGGACCGGCCGGAGGAACTGACGGAATATTCCGACATCCTGGTTCATGCCGAAAAGAATATAGACCGAAGGGGAACCCAGATCCTGATTCTCATGACCGGAAAGGACGACGGCGTTTCGGTTCCCCCGGATCAATGGATGGACGTCGGGGCGGCCCACTACCTGGGGAACTGCGTCATTGTCGGCGACGACTCCCAGCTGCTTCACGAGCTGGGGCATCTCTTCGGGACAATCGACTACCCGCCCGAAGACCCCCGCTACGACCTGGAAACGATCTATTCCTACCAGTATACGGACCGGACGGAGAACATCGACCCCGACAACGCCGCCCGGATCAACCGGTTCAAATACCGGAAATTTTGGTAACCCGGCCGGAAGGGCGAGCGGCCCGGGTCGTCACCGGATCAGGTGGAAGAACCGCGGATATCCGTCCAGCCAGAGGCAGCCGTCCTTGGTGAAGGACCCGCCATCCTCGAGCCCGAGCGTCACTTTCGCCCCTCCCCATTCGGGAACCGTATGGGACACGTTCAGCTCGATGGCGTAACAGGTGTTTTCATAGAGGGGATAGTCCCCCTGGACCGGAACTCCTTCCTGGGCTTCGGTCAGCCCCATCGTCGGCCCCGCGGCATGCCCGTGGATACCGAGCGGGTGGGTGTAGATGCGGCCTTCGATCCCCTCGGCCCGGGCTTTTTTGAGCGCCGCAAGGTAAATCTCGTTTCCGGTCTTTCCCGCCCGGAATTCGTCCATGAAAATCTCTTGAAGCCGGTTGCCGCGCCGCAGGACCTCTTTGATTCCGGCCGGAGCGTCCTCCTCCCCCAGGCGCAGGACATAGGCGTTGTGCTGGGTGTCCGTGCTGAGTCCCAGGTAGGAAATGCCGATATCGCAATGGAGGATATCGCCCCGGCGGATGACCCTGTCTCCCCGGCCGTACCGGACCTGGTCCTCAGGCGACCTTTGGATGCTGATAGACGGCTGGAACCATGTCCCCAGCCCCAGGTCCGTGAATTTCTGCCGGATCCACCAAACCACGTTCTCGGTCGTCGTCACATCCGGGACGATGACCCGGTTGGAGAAGAACTCGACGATGATGTCGTGGGCGATGCCGTTGAGATGGCGGTAGAGGCTGAGCTCGGCGGGGCTGCGCGTCTCGAGCCAGCCGATGCACAAGTTCTCGGCCGAGACGATCTTCTTCCTGTCGGCCGGGTCGAGGGCTTTTTCGAGCTCGCGCATCAAGCCGACGCTCAACCCGTCGCCGAAGGCCCAGTGCTCGGAAAAGTTCAGGCCGATCGCCCTGGGCTTGTGTTCCCGGATGTAGGCGGCCACCGTTTCGAACTGGCCTTTCCACCCTTTGGACCTGTCCTTGAAGATCGGCTCATAGAGCGGTCCGGACGATCCCGTTCCGTGCCAGTTGGCAGTCAACTTCTTGAATCCCGCCTCCCCGCGGTCATGAAAAAGAAGGATCGACAAGCGCCGGGCGTTCATGGCCGGCTCGGAGACCATCGACATGTAGACCGGGTCCTCGTTGTATTCGCGGTTGATGACCAGCCACAAGTCGATGCCCTCTCGCTTCATGAGCTCCGGAACGATGTTGTCCAAACGCCAGGCGAGCCGGCCGTTGACGACCGCGGCCCGGTCCTTTTCCGGCAAAATGTTTTCGACATCCCGCGCCCCGGCCATCGACCAGTTGCGGCTTTGCGTCCCGACCGCGGTCCCCGCGGCCAGGAACACCAGCAGGATGATAGAAACCCACGTTTTTTTCATGCGCCTTCCTCCTCGATAGATTCTACGAATAAGACTTTAACGTAAAAAAGGCCAAGAGGAAAGCCACGGACCGGCCGCTCAGGATCGCTTGACATCGAACGCCGGCTTCTCATCCCGAATCTTATCCTAGACAGCCCGGTCGGTCTCACGCTCGGGGAAGACGGCGAGAAAAAAATCAGGCCCCTCTCTTCAGGCGAGAACCGGGAACCGGCCGTCAACGGACGATGATTTCGTCGACGAAGACCCAGGACAGGCCGCCGGCGGACGGATGCCAATCCGGCAACCGCCTGGTCCCCTCGACGCTGAAACGGATGAAACGGACCGCGGCCGGGGATTCGCCGCCTTCGATCGGCCCCGGCCAGCGGTAGACCCGGACGGGCTCCTCGCCGCGATGGTCCCCGCCCGGCGGGCTCGCCCCGATTTCGCGGTACGCCGCCCCGTCGGCCGAAACGGAACACGCCACCGTCTCCGGATGGAGGATCCAACTCCGCTGGTCGGACAGAGTGCTCAGGGAGATTTCTCGAGCCTGTACGGCCTTCCCCAAATCGAGGATCAGGGCGAAATCCCGGCCTTCCCAACCCAGCCAGTGGACTTTGAAATCGACCGCCCCGCGGACGCCGTTGGTCAGGACGGAGAGATCCCCTCGGGCATACTTGGACGACGGAGGAGGATCCGCCTGGACCGGCCGGCGGAAGGCCGCATTCCCCTCGACCTGGACATCGATGAACCGCCGCACGCCGGCCGTATAATCCTCCGGAGTCAGGCCGGACTCGTTGAGCGAACGGACGCCGCCTTCCCGGCAACGCCCGGCGAAAGCGTCGATCAGCCCGATCATTTCCGGTTTGGGGGTGAAACGGTTGTTCTCCTCGGAGTAGAAGCCTCGAGGACCAAACATGTCGTTCTTGCCGATCTCGAGCATCGCGTAGATCAGGGGGAGCCGGGCCGTCCGGACCCGGCGGACAGCCGCCGGATCGCCGGCCGCCGCTGCTTCGGCCTTGTCGAAGATCGCGTTGAAAGCCCCGACGTCGGCGGCGGAGAGAAAATCGTCGGCGTGGTTCGTCGGCGGCTCATAGATGTCCAGTCCGGACCCGGATCGACCGAGCGCTCCGGTCAGGGCTTCGATATATTTTCCGATGTATGGCCCGGCCTTGCCGTAATATCCACACAGGAAATCATCTCGAACGGCCCG
>JAFGEN010000252.1 GCA_016931595.1 Candidatus Aminicenantota bacterium
GTCGTCGTCTTCTTCCTCGTCGTCGAAGTCCTCGTCGTCGTCCTCATCGTCATCATCGCCGAAGCTCTTGTCGTCGAACTCTTTGTCGTCGTCGTAGGGGGCTTCGCCGTCATCTTCTTTTCTCTGCTGGATGCCGATTTCGAACTCGTCCTTGTCTTCATAACGGCGGAGCGTGTTGGAAGTGGAGTCGCTGTAAACGAGCTCCAGGAAATCCTCTTCGATCTGGCAGAAAACGGACATGGAATGGCCCGTTTGCAGGTTGCCGACGGTTTCGTGGATCTCGGCCTTCTTCTTGACCGCATCCAGCGTCACCCAGCTGGCGATTTCGACTTCTTCCATTTTCCGCTCCCGGAAAGATTCGACAACTCAAAAATAGCTATTTTTTACGGTTTGTCAAGGGGTGAAGAAAGCTTTTTTCACCACGATCAAAGATGAAAAAAAGGACTTGACTTGACAAACAGAATTCATGGATTTATCTACTTGTTTCGGATGCCGGTTCGAACCGGCCGCCGGGGAGAGAAACACGATGCGGTGGGAAAAATTGACGGTCATGTCCCAGGAAGCGATGGCCGCGGCCCAGGCTCGAAGCGCCGAGCTCGGCCATGCCGAAGTTACGCCGGAGCACCTGCTGGAGGTCTTTCTGACCCAGGAGGAAAACATCGTCCGGGCGGTCCTGGCCAAGCTGGGGCTGCCCGAAGCCCGCCTGCGGCTGGGAATCGAGGACGTTTTGAAGGGGCGTCCCCGGGCCCGCGGGGGCGAGGCCCGAATGTCGGAATCCCTGAATAGGATCCTCAACCAAGCCGAGAAGGAAGCCGACGCCCTTAAAGACGAATATGTCTCGACCGAGCACCTCTTTCTGGCCATGGTCAAGGACCGGAAAACGGACGCCGGACGGTTGCTGGCCGAGGCCGGAATCACCGAAGAAGCCGTCTTGCAGGCCCTGGTTTCGGTCCGGGGAAGCCAGCGAATCACCGACCAGGAGCCGGAGAGCAAATACCGGGTCCTGGCCAGATATACACGGGATTTCACCGCCCTGGCCCGCCAGGGCAAGCTCGACCCGGTCATCGGCCGCGAGGACGAGATCCGGCGAGTGATTCAAGTGCTTTCCCGGCGGACGAAGAACAACCCGGTCCTCATCGGCGAGGCCGGCGTGGGGAAAACGGCTGTAGTGGAAGGCCTGGCCCGGAGGATCGCCGACGGCGACGTGCCGGCTTCGATGAGGAACAAGCGGCTGGCCGCCTTGGACATGGGAGCCCTCGTCGCCGGGACGAAATTCCGGGGTGAGTTCGAGGACCGGCTGAAGGCCCTCCTCAAGGAAATCAAGGAATCTGAAGGGGACATCATCCTGTTCATCGACGAGCTCCATACGATCGTCGGGGCGGGCGCCGCCGAGGGGGCCATGGACGCCGGCAACCTCCTCAAGCCGGCCCTGGCCCGGGGCGAGTTGCACTGCGTCGGGGCCACGACCCTCAACGAATACCGCAAGCACATTGAGAAGGATGCCGCCCTGGAGCGGCGGTTCCAGCCGGTGATGGTCGGGGAGCCGACGGTCGAGGACACGATCTCGATTCTGCGCGGGCTTAAGGAGAAGTACGAGGTCCATCACGGCGTCCAGATCAAGGATGCGGCGCTGGTTGCGGCCGCGACCCTCTCCACCCGGTACATCACCACCAGGTTTTTGCCGGACAAGGCCATCGACCTGGTCGACGAGGCCGCCTCCCGGACCCGGATGGCCATCGATTCCATGCCCGAGGAGATCGACGGGCTGGAGCGGGAGATCAGGCGGATCGAGGTCGAGCGACAAGCTTTAAAGAAAGAGAACGACTCGGCCGGCAGGGAGAAGCTTCAGAACCTGGGCAAAGAATTGGCCGGCCTCAAGGAGCGGGCCGGAGTGCTGAAGACCCAGTGGACGAAGGAAAAAGAGCTGATCGATAAAATCAAAGCCCTGAAGGCCGACCAGGACAGGTTGAAAAACGAGGAGCAGGCGGCCGAGCGGCAGAGCGACCTGGAGCGGGTGGCCAAGATCCGCTATGGCGACAGGATCGAGGCCGAAAAACAGCTCGAACGCCTGTCTTCAGATCTGGCCGCGGTCCAGAAAACACGGAAGATGCTCAAGGAGGAAGTCGACGAGGAGGACATCGCCGAGGTTGTCTCCAAGTGGACCGGAATCCCCGTTGCCAAGATGCTGGAAGGCGACCTGGCCCGGCTGATCAAGATGGAGGACGCCCTCCGCCTGCGGGTGATCGGCCAGGACGAGGCCCTCCGGGCGGTCGCCGACACGATCCGCCGGGCGAGGGCAGGGATTCAGGAAGCCTCCCGGCCCCTGGGTTCGTTCATCTTCCTCGGGCCGACGGGCGTGGGGAAGACCGAGCTGGCCCGAACCCTGGCCGAGTTCCTGTTCGATACCGAGAAAGCCATGATCCGGCTGGACATGTCCGAGTACATGGAGAAGCACTCCGTGTCGCGGCTCATCGGGGCCCCTCCCGGCTACGTCGGTTACGACGAGGGCGGACAGCTGACCGAGGCGGTCAAGCGGCGGCCCTACGCCCTCGTCCTTTTGGACGAAATCGAAAAAGCCCATCCCGACGTCTTCAACGCCCTGCTCCAGATCCTGGACGACGGCCGTCTGACGGACGGCCAGGGCCGGACGATCGATTTCAAGAACACCATTGTCATCATGACCAGCAATCTCGGGAGCGCCCTCCTCAAGGACCGGGCCGATGACTGGGCTGCGGCCGAAGCCGAGGTGAAGACGCTCCTGGAGAGCCAGTTCCGGCCGGAGTTCCTCAACCGGATCGACGAGCTGATCGTCTTCAAGCCGCTGTCGCGGGAGGTGATCTCCGGAATCGTCGAACTCCAGTTGGACCTTCTTCGGCGGCGCCTGGAAGACCGGAAAATCGGGATCGAAGCGACGGCCGAAGCCAAGACCCTGCTTTCCGATCTGGGATACGACCCGGTCTACGGGGCCCGGCCTCTCAAGCGGGTCATTCAGAAGGAGATCCAGAACGTCCTGGCGATGAAAATCCTCGGCGGCGAGGTCAAGGAAGGGGACACGGTCCGAGTCGAAGTCGATGGCAAGCGCGGGTTCGTGTTTTCTTTAAAATAGCCCGTTATACTCGTTATTTCCGAAGGACCGGATGGATTATTTTCTAGGAGGGGAACGTTCCGTGGCATAGGGTCGTATATATAATTGAATGCGTCACTCGTTTACCCGAAAATTCCCATAATTCCGCTCCAGGAGAACATCCCATGAGGAAAAAAGCCTGTCTCGCCCTGCTCGCCCTCGGCTTCCTTGCCGGCGGCCTCCAGGCCCAGATCTCGGCCAAGCTGATGCGCTATCTCGACGTGTCCGAAACGCAAATCTGTTTCGTTTACGGCGGCGACATCTGGCTGGCGGACAAAAACGGCGGCCACGCCGTCCAGCTGACCCGTTCGCCCGGAGAGGAATCCTGGCCGCGCTTCTCTCCCGATGGAAGCCGGATTGCCTATACCGCGGCTTATAACGGGAACCCGGATGTCTACGTCATCTCCGTCAAGGGCGGTGTGCCGACGCGGGTGACCTATCCTTCGTTTTCCGACCGCCTGGTCGACTGGCATCCCGACGGCAAGCGCCTGTTGTTCGCCTCCAACCGGGCCATGGGAGTCAGAAGCCTCAACCATTTTTACCTGGTTCCGGCGGCCGGAGGATTTCCCGAACGCCTGAAGGTTCCCTACGGCGAGCTGGGCAGCTTCTCCCAAGACGGAAAACAGCTGGCCTACGTCAC
>JAFGEN010000001.1 GCA_016931595.1 Candidatus Aminicenantota bacterium
GGACAACCCGGCCGTCTTTTAGGGTGATCACCCGGTCGGCCTTATCCATGACCATCCGGTCGTGGGTGGAGAAGAGGAAGGTCATGCCCGTCGTCCGGTTCAGCGCCCGCATCATTTCCAAAAGTTCGGCCCCGGTCTGGGAATCGAGGTTGGCCGTCGGCTCGTCGGCCAGAATGAGGCCGGGCCGGGAGACCATGGCCCGGGCGATGGCCACCCGTTGCTGCTGGCCGCCCGAAAGCTTGGGAGGAAAACGGTTCTCGTAGCCTTCCAGGCCGATTGTCTTGAGAATGTCCAGAACCCGGCGGTGCCGATCCTTTTTCGGCACGCCCTGAAGGAGCATGATGTATTCGATGTTCTCCTCCACCGTCAAGACCGGGATGAGGTTGTAGGCCTGGAAGATGAAGCCGACATGGTCGCGCCGGAAGTCGGCCAGATCCCGGCCTCGAATCGCGCCGATCGAACGGCCGTTCAGCTCGACCTCCCCGTCGGTGGGCGAGTCCAGGCCGGAAATGAGGTTGAGAAAGGTTGTCTTGCCCGAACCGGACGGCCCGACCAGGGCGACGAATTCGCCGGACCGGATGGCCAAGTCGATGCCGCGCACGGCCTGGACCTCAACGCCGTCCTCGTTGTAGCTCTTGGTCAATCCGCGGGTGGTGATCATCGGTTCGTTATCCATGCGGGGCTCCTTCAAAGGCTCTTGCGCAAGGCGTCGGCCACGCCCATCCGGCCGGCGACGACGGCCGGATAGAGTCCGACGAGCAGGGTGAAGAAAAATACGACCGTTGGGTAGATGAGGAATTGTTTGACCTGAAGAACGGGATACAGGAGGTCGGTGAACGTCGTTCCGGCGAATTCGATCCCCCGGTAATCGATTCCCGTTTTCGAGAGGACGAACGTCAGGAGGAAGCCGAGAACGGCTCCCAGGCCGATGCTGACCGCGGCCAGCGACCCGGCTTCGGCGACAATCAGGCGCCGGATGCCGGCCGCCCGTGTACCCACGGCCCGGAGCACCCCGAATTCGAACAGGCGCTCGTAGAGGGACATGAAGAGCGTGTTGATGATCCCGAACGCGACGATCCCAAAAATGAGGACGGCCATGAAGATCAGGGATATCCAGAACAGGTCGAGGATGCCTTTCATCTGGGGCATCAGGACCGTCCAGGAGACGGCCTCGTTTCCGTTTTCGGAATAGCGGCTCCAGAAGGGCTCGTCCTCGCGGAGGGCGAAGCGGTTGTCCTTGAACTGGATGGCGATTTCATGGATCCCTTCTCCGAGGTTGAGCATCTTTTGGGCTTGGGGGAGGCGGATGAAGGCCGGTCCGCGGTCCATCTCCCGAATCCCAAAGGCGTAAATGCCCGAGACGCGGAACATGTCCTGGGCCAGGTCTCCGCTCCCTGCCTGGGAAGCGGAGCAGACGACCCGGTCGCCGAGCTCCACGCCCAACACATCGGCCAGATCCTTCCCGAGTACGATGTCCCTGGGATTGTCGCCCTCAAAGAAGGACCCCTCAACAACGGCTTTATCGATTCGGGAAACCCGGCGTTCGGCCGGAGGATCGACGCCGACGAGAAGGACCGAGTCGACCTCGGAGGGCGAGGCGATCATCCCGAAAGCCGATGTCCGCCTGGAGTACGCCTTGACTCCCTTCTCGGTCTCCAAACGGGCCGCGGCCCGCTCGGGATCGCGGACGGTCGCATCGATGTCCTGGGTCAGGCGGAATCCTTGTCCGTGGATCTGGCCGTCTCCAATATAAGTGTCGGTCGCCGAGGCGATCATGTTATCTTTCATCCCGATCATCATGGCGTCGACAAAGATCAGGACGGCGAGGCCGATGCCGATGGCCAGGCCGGAGATGATCGTCCGGCGCTTGTTGCGGAAAATGTTTCTCCAGGCGAGTCGCAGGGTGAAGGCCATGCGTACGCTCCTAGTGTTGCCGCATCGACCGGGCGGCGTCGGTCCGGGCGGCCCGGAGGGCCGGAATCAGGCCGACGACGACGGCGCAGACGATGACGGTGATCAGGGGAATAAGGAAGCTGCGGAGATTGATTTCGGATTTCATCGCGGTGAAGGTGATCCCGCCGTAAGAAAATCCCCGGCCGAGGTGAAGCCCGTGGCCGGCCAGGTAGCCGTTGGCCGCCAACCCCAATCCGGTCCCGACGGCGACGCAAACCAGGGCCAGGATGACCACTTCGGTCAGGACTAAAGCAACGATCCGTCCCGGACGTGTCCCGAGAGCTTTCAGCAGCCCGTATTCCCGGCGGCGCTCCAGGACCGACATCAGGACCGTGTTCAACACTCCCACGGCGACGATGATGACGATGACCACGAGCATGATCCACATGCCCTCCTTGTCGGCCTTCATTGCTCGATAAAAAGAGGCGGCGAACACCTGCCAGGGAGACACGTCCAGGCCGGGAT
Organism: Candidatus Aminicenantota bacterium; assembly: GCA_016931595.1. GTDB lineage: Bacteria > Acidobacteriota > Aminicenantia > Aminicenantales > UBA4085 > JAAZPG01. The sequence goes on from JAFGEN010000001.1 coordinate 2,419, forward strand.
CGCCGAGGCGCCGGCCCAGGTCGACGGCGATGCGGCGCGCGTTCTTCAGATTGTCCACGTTCAGCGCGATTTCATGGACGCGCCTGTCCAGGGCCAGAACCTCCTGGGCGTCGGCGAGGTGAAGGTAGAAGGACGCGCGGTCGGTTGCGTCATCGCCGCCGGAGTGGATGCCGACCACGGTGTAGAGGTCGTTGGCGATCGATCCGTCGGCGCCCTGGGAGAGGATGACCGCTTCGTCTCCCGGCCCGGCTTTCATGATTTCTGCCAGGCCCTTGCCCAGGACCGCCTCGTGCGACGGCCGGGACGCGAGCGTGCGGCCGGCGATGATCTTCGCGTCGAACCGGGTCAACCGGGACTCGCGGTCGGGGTCGAGTCCGATAATGGCGGCCCCGGCGCTCTTCTCTCCGACGGCGACCAGGCCGGCGGCATAAAGGCGGGGAGCCCAAGCGACAATCCCGGACTCGGTCTCGAGGACGGTCTCGATTCGTCCGGGATCATTCAGTGTTTTCTGAAGTCCCGGCCGGTCCAGGTAGCCCGCGGCATGGATTTGGATATGCCCGAGACGGTCCCGGGTGAATGAGTCGATGATGCCGTTGTATGCCCCGTCAGCCCAGCCGATGAAGATTGAGGCCAAGGTGAAGCCGGCCAGGATGCTCAGCCCGGTCAGGACCGTGCGCCGCCGGTGGCGGAACAGGTTGCGGAAAGACATCCGAAGGGTCATCATCTCAAGTCCTCTTCCGCAGGTTCCTCAGGCTGAAAACGTCCGGCTCGAGGGGGATGTCAAACTCCCCGGACAGGAGGCGGAAGACCGTTCGGTTCCCCTCCTTGTCTTGGGGAAGAAATTCCATGACCGAAGGGATCCTCCGCCCGCCGATGACCCTGACGTCCCGGAAGTTGACGACCCGCATGAGGCGCCCTTTTTCATCGTAATACTTCTGCCGGAGGGGAATGAGCCCTTCCTCCCGGACGGCGAGCAGGACGTGCCCCCAGACGATCGGCAGGCCCTCCTTGGGGACGCACTTGACGTAGAGGAGGCCGGCTTCGACCTCCGGGGGAGGGGCGAATTCAAAGTCATACGACTCGAGATAGGAGAATTCCTTGACCAGGTCGTCGTTGGTCAGGTCCGAGCCCATCCAGCTGCTCATCATCATGGACGGAGGGACCTTCATGATTTTGTCGGTCTTGGGCAGGTAATTCCACATCTCGTTGCCCAGTCGCAAAGTGGTCACCCCGCTTTCCTTCTTGGGTTCGAGGATACGGATCAAGGTCTTGTCCATGCCTTCCGACCAGGACTCCATCTTCAGCGTCCGTGTCCAGGAGGGTGTGACGATTTCCATTTCGGCCGTCGTCCGGCTGGTTTTCGCCCGGTAGAGCTCGTCGACCTTGCGGACGACGTCCTCGGCCCGGACATCGCCGAAGGCTGCGGCCGCCCCGGCGGAAAGGAGAAGCCCGAGGCCGGCCGCGGTCCATCCCCGTTTGTTCACGTTTCGCCTCCTTTGGACGGCCGCTCGGCCGCATTTTAATTTGAGCGGGGAACGAGTCCGGTTTTATGAACAACCGGCCGGTCTTTTATTAAATGGGCTTTTCGTTTTGTTTGTCAAGCCTTGAAGGCCGCCGTCTCTGCTTCCCCCCGGTTTCAATGGAAATTTTCATTGACAATCGGCTTGAAAACGAATATATATGCATAACTATGAATAAATATACAAAAGCGGCCCGCCGCCGGGCGATCCGCGAAATCCTCGCCGCCCGTCCGGCCGCCGGCCAGAACGAGCTGGCCGCGGCCCTCCGCAAGCGCGGCATTCGGACAACCCAGGCGACGATCTCCCGGGACCTTCGGGAGTTGGGCCTGGCCAAGGCCCGGACC
>JAFGEN010000253.1 GCA_016931595.1 Candidatus Aminicenantota bacterium
ACCAGGACCGCGAGCAGCGCCCAGACCGCGGCTTTCCCGAATTTGATTTTCTTGAGGATGAGAAGGGCCAAGACCAGAAAAAGAGGATAAAGGAGGATATTGGGCATGAAGTAATAGCCCAATCCGGACAGGGCGCTGAGGAGCATAAAGGAGACGACGGGCCGGCCCCGGCCCTCGAAAATCCGGAGAGCCAGGCCGGCGGCCCCGAGCATGACGTAGAGCAGAATGATGTCCTTATATGGGATGACCGCGGCCCGGGCTTCGAAAAAGAGAAAGGCGAACAGAAGGACGGCGGCGGCCGCCGCTTTCCGTCCGAAGGCCCCGCGGGCAAGAAGATAAATCCCCAAGGCGGCCAGGATGTCCATGAGAAGCTGGAAGACCTGGGCGGCGAGCCACGTTTTCGTCCCGGTGATTTTCCACAACCCGGCCAAAAAAAAGCCGTATCCGGGCACTTCCTTGATGTAGGCCATCCGCTCCGGATTCTGAATGACGTACCGTTCCGGGTCGATGAAGCGGTCGGGGTCGGCGGCGTCGACGACCGCCGGAGGCTCGCGGAAAACGGTGACGCCCTTGCCCTCGAGCAGGCCCATGGCCACAAAGGCCTGCTCGTATTGGGTTGACGGGCCGCTGAATACGCGGTCGCGGAAAACGCCCAGGTAGGTCAAGCGGACGGCCAGGACCAGGGCCAGAAGGGCCAGAAGGACTCTCGTCTCACGCCGGTCCATCGGGGTGCACGTTCCGGTGAAAGCGCCGGACCCGGAAGAGGTCTCGAATCATCCGGGCCGACGAGCGGAACATCCGGACCTTGCTTTGGGGGGAATTGATCCAGACGACCGGGACCTGCCCGATCGCGTAGCCGAGCCGGCGGGCGAGGTACAGGGCCTCGACGTCGAAGCCGAACCCGTCCGTCCGAAGGCGCGAAAAAATGTCGCGGGCGGCCTTTCGCCGGAACAGCTTGAAGCCGCACTGGGTGTCGCGGATGCCGTTCATCACCCAAAGGCGGATAAGGAAGTTATACATCCTTCCCATCCCCTCCCGGATCCGGTTCTGCCGGCGTCGGATATCGGAATCCGGCAGGGCCCGGGAGCCGATGACGATGTCGCTTCCCTCGGCCAAGCCGGCCAAAAGCGTTTCCAACTCGGTGATCGGCGTGGATAAATCGGCGTCGGAAAACAGGATGAGCCGTCCGGCTGCTTCCAGGACTCCCTCCCGGACCGAAAAACCCTTGCCCCTGTTTTCCTTCCGGCGGAGGATGCGGTCATTCGGCCGGCCCCGAAGGACTTCGGCCGCGACCTCGGCGGTCCGGTCGGTCGAGCCGTCGTCGACGACGATGATTTCCGAGATGCCGCGGCCCAGGGTCAGGGCGTCGGCCGGCATGGTGATGCCGGAGAGTTTGCCCCCAAGGAGAAACGGCGTGCCGTCGCCGGTTCCCGAAGGGTCGATCCTCGACTCGAGATAGGCCCGGATCGAGCGGAGGGAGTCGCCGAGGCGGGCTTCCTCGTTGTAGGCAGGAACCACCACCGAGAGAACAATCGATTCGTCCGGTCCCGCCATGGCGCTTGCGGTTAAATCCTATTCAAAGGGAGGGGTTCTCCGGCTTTTTTCCTGATGGAATCGTCTCCTTCGATGACATTATTCACCTGGAGTGGATATGAATGTTAACCGTTCTTCGAATATTCATCCTCTTGTCGACAAAGATCAATTCATAATCTCCTAAAAATCCCGGTCCCGGCTGCCAATAGAGGACGCCGTCGCGGGAATCGAAGGAGGCCCCGGTCGGGAGGGGGCAAAGTCGGCCAAGGATGATTTGGAAGGCTTCATAGCGATTGTCAAAGGCGGAGGCGTGGCTCAAAATCCGGGTTCCGCGACTTATGGCCGCTTCTTCCGTCTCGCCGGCGTCCTCTTCGTTCAAGTAAACGGCCAAGCGAGTGACCTCGGGGATTACGATCCGAAGCGTGCCGTCGGCCTCGGGGACGACCATCTCCGCTTGAACATTGTTCGACATCCCCCGTTTTACAAAAACCGGCATCCGCGCGTCTTCAGGAATCCGGTCGATTTCCTCCGCCATCCGGCCGATTGCTTTCCATGATTCCTCTCCGGCCGCTGGAGAAAAGCCCGAACTCGCCCCTGCGGGGATGTTCTGAATCGTAAAGTACCGGCTCCCGATCCCGTCCGCGTTCCCCCCCGAATCCATAACGCTCCAGGCGATCGTGTGAACTCCGTTCGTATAGGTCGTCGTGTTGAGACTATAAAGCCCGACCGCTCCGTTGGAATTTGTGTAGGCCGGGAACAGTGTCGCGATATCCGCCCGATAATAGTTATATGTCGGGTGCCCCAAGGGAGCTCCGTCCACCCAAACCGTCAGCGTCGACCCGTTGGTCGGGATCGAGTTGGGCAGTGGAGTCAGGGCCCAGCCGAAATTAAAATACCCCGACCCCGAAGCTGTTCCGCCCTGGGTCGGGGTGTCGATCGCCCCGAACGGCAAAACGGCGTTGGCATTGTCGCAGATGATCGTCTTCTGCCCCAGTAAAACTTCGTGGCCGCTCAGGTCGACGGCGTATGCCAAAAGGGTGAACGTCCCGTTTCCGCTGTTGGGCAGGAAGTTGGTCAGCAACATGTAGCCCCAACCCGCCCGGGTGTTCTGGGGATAGCTTGGAAAAGCCCCCGCCACGTCAGGCCGGGCGCCCTCCACGAACATGGCGTCGCCGACGAAGACCCGGTCCGATGCGTCCGTTCCCCGATAAATTTTCACCGACTGCATCCCGATATCGTCCAGGACCCAGCCCGTCACCGGGATCGAGGAGGCGACCGTCGACCCGTCAGTCGGCGTGTCGAACATCCCGAACGGTTGGCTGTCCGCCCCTTGTTCGTAGACTTGATAACTCACGGTGATGACACGGGGCGAATTCGTTGCATCCGGGGACGAGACCGTGACCGTCCCCTGGTAGGCCCCCGTCGCAAGGCCGGTATCGGCGATGCCGATCGTCAGGATGCCGGCTCCGGTCCCTGTCCCCGGTGTGACGGACAGCCATCCGGCCGACGAAATCGCCGTCCAGTTCAGCGTTCCCCCGCCGGAGTTCGATACCGTCAAGGTTTCAGCGGGAGTCGCCGTCCCATTTTGAACCGAGCCGAAATTGAATGATATTTTGGAAAGCCCGATGTGTGGAGCAAACGTTACGGTGACGGTGTAGGCCTGAGTCGATGCATCGGCGGCGGTCACCGTGTAAATGACCGGATTCGTGAAGTCCTTCGCTACCCCGCCGGCCGGGCTGACGGATGTTCCGGCAATGGAAAGGGTCGGGACGAGGGCGGTGACATCCGTCCCATAGGGTACAGACAGCGAAACGGTATGGTTCCCTTCATTGATGACCCCGGCGACGGCCGGACTCAAGCCGTTGAAATTGAAAGCGGTTATGGCTTTATCCGTTTGGGACGCAACCGTCACGGTGACGGTATAGACCTGGGTGGATGCGTCGGCCGCCGTGACCGTGTACGGTACGGGATTCGTAAAGTTTTGGGCCGCGCCGCCGGCCGGACTGACGGATAATCCGGTGAATGCGATGGTCGGGACGAGGGCGGTGACATTTGTTCCGTAGGGAACCGTCAGAGCAATGGTGTGGGCGCCCTCGTTGATCTGACCGATTGCATCAGGGGTCAAGCTTAAAAAATCGAATCCGGTGATGGCTTTAGATGAATAGTCCGAGAATGTCCAGCCCAAATCCGTGAGCAGACCTTTGGTCACCGGGCCGGGATTATGCACGGACGTCCCCATCGTAAGAGAATACACCATCAACCGATTGGGCGTGTTTCTGTATGTCGTGTAATCCAAATGGATCAGGCTCGTACCCGGCGCCCAAGTCGACGGGGCGTACATTTTGACCCTTTGGCCGTTGTTGGCGAACATGGCGTTGGCCCCATGGAACCAGACGGAGGTGGACGTGAAGGCGGAGCCCAGGGTTGCCGAGGGGTTGGGATAAATGGCCGTGTTCGTCAACGCGTTTCCACTCTCATCCCGCAGGAACGTGTCATAGATATTGGGGTCGCCCCAAACCCCCCAACTCCCTTGTCCACCCGAATAGTCCATCGAACCGCCGAAGTTGAACCCGTGGGAGATCTCGTGCAGAACGATGGTCATGAGGTCCAGTTTATCATACGGCGTATTCCCATCCGTGCCCAGGTAAAACGGAAAATTCTTGTTATACGTGATGTGCATGTCGAAGCCGTCCGGAGACAGGTCGGAACCGTGCAGGGCGTTGGCCAACGATGATTCATACCACGTGGAGGCTTTCGGCGCGCCGGAGAAATTTCGATGCGTATCCCCGGAGACGGAATATCCGATCGTGTATCCGGCTAAATCCGCCCAGCCGATTTTGATCGTGATCGGCACCGACGACTGGATCAGGCTTCCCCATATGGCGGCGGCGGCTTCAACGGCCGCTCGGGCCTCCGCGGGAAATTCAAAACACGGTTCGCCGAACACATCCGATTGGCCGTTTGGGATGTAAGTTATGGAGAACGTGGACGCGGCGCCCAAGGGCCCGCCGGTCGCGGCGGCCGGGGGGGGGATGCGCAAAGGCCGGGCCGGGGGAACCGGATGGGCGATATAAACGCGGGCCGGCGAGGCATGGCGGCCGCTCCTCCCGTCGGTCGAGAGTTCCGGCCTGAGGACGCGCGGAACGGAATACGTAATCTTGACTCCGTCGAGCACCGTCGAATGAAGGGACTTCGGCCGTAATTCTTTCTGTCCCGCGGCCAGAAGGGGGGTGAAAACCAATAAAAGGGCGATCACAATCCGGTTGCGCATGATCATGAGACGATTTTTTTTCACGATCCCTCCTGATTCATGATTTGGAAGGGAGAATCTCCGCGCCGCAAAATGATGATACTATCGGCCGAAAACGGAGTCAATGAAAAGTGAAAAGTGAATATCCTCGGCCGCGGCGGAGTGTCATTGCGTCGGGTCTCACCCGGCCGAGGCGCGAATCTCACCCATCAGCTCCTCGAGGTCGGCGATCGTCGTCCGGGGGTTGATCAGGGTGCAGCGCAGCCAGGTCCGGCCCGAAAGCTCCGTCTGGACGACGTAGAACCGGCCTTCTTC
>JAFGEN010000029.1 GCA_016931595.1 Candidatus Aminicenantota bacterium
CGGTAAAGCCCGGGAGCGCCAGCTGCGCCGCTTGAAAAGCGGATACCCGATGGGGACGAGAGGGCACCGTCCAGCCAGGCGCGAAGCGCTTCACGCGCGCTGAAATTCTCCTGACCGAAGACTTGTCCGACGGCCGGATATTCGGAAACCTGACCGTCCGGAATCCGTTCGCGCCGAGCGGCGCATAGGCGCGACCTATTTCTCGTCAGCCCGGGGCACGGGCGCCCCTTCGGCCTCGCAGACCCGCCGGAGCTGGTTGAGGCTGCGCTCGTCGGAGAAATCGTAGAATTCGCCGTACGGCCTCTCCAGACAGGCGATCACTTCGGCCGTCTGAGCATCCAGCCCCCCCTCCCCGTCCGGAGAAAGCTCGATCCCGGCGAGCTTCAAGGGCATGAACCCCCGGACAAAAACCGGCGTGATCCGAAGCTTGGGCAGGCCGTGGGTCAGGATCTCGTCCCGAAGGCGGCGAAGCTGGCGCTCGTCGACGGCGTCCATCAAGGCCAAATACTTCTGGTGGAGGACCCATTCGTTGACCAGCCGGATCACTTCGTCCCCTCCGAAGGCTTTCCAGAACGAGCCCGGCCACTCCGGCCGGACGAAGCCGCCGATGACGAAGGCCCCCGCCTCGTAGCCCGAAATCCCCCGCTCGCGGCACAAGGACAAGGCCGAGCGCAACAACCGAATCCGCCGGTTGGGAGTCAGCCTCTCGAAGGCGGCCAGGTTGACGAGGTGCGTCCCAAGGGTCGCTTCGAGCAGCCGGTCGACAAGCCGGGCCTCGTTCAGGTCGAAGCTTCGGTTGATGAACTCGCCGGCCCGGGTATTCTGCCGGAGCCGGCCGTAGCGGAGCGCGTGTCCCAGCTCCTGGAGACTTCCGAAGTCGGCCGCCCCGACCTTCTCCATGAGGGCCCGGTAGGCGGCGTAATCGCGGGCCAATTGCTCGAACCGCGGCCGCTCGGCCGGGGTCAGATCGACGTGCTCCCCGGCCATGAATCGCAGAAGCCGGGCCGGGGCGAAGACGGCCTTGCCCAGGTAGAGATTGCGCCAGCGGCTGGAAACGGTCACCCAGTCCCCTTCCCGGACGACTTGGCCGGTCCGATTTTTCATCTCCCGCTTGTCCGGCTCAATCCGCACGCCGTCGCTTTCCAGGTTGAGAAGCGAAGGAATTCCCAAATTCTGGGCGGCGGTCACGACGTGGATCGCCGCCGGGCTCAGACTGCAGATCCCGCTGACGACGGGCAGGTCGACGGCATCCTGGGGGGTGAAGCGCTCCTTGGCCAGGATGACGTTTTCCCGGGGACGCTCGGTTTTCGCCTGCCTGATCTTGTCGGCTGAAAAATAGACCCGTCCCGAGACCGCGGCCCGGGGCAGGACCGAAAGCCCGCGGGCGAACCGGGGCAGGACCTCGAGCGACTTGGGATCGATGGCGTCCGATTCGATCTGCCGGACATGGTACGGCTTGATGAGCTCCCGGACCCGGTCGGCCCCGATCCGCCCCGCCCGGTGAAGGTCCATCACCGCCGTCAGCATCCCCGCCCCGGCCAGCTCAGCCGGGTTCACCTGAAGGGTGGTGAACGTCCCATGGACGCCGGTGAACTCGACGATCACCGGTCCCCGGAAGATCTCCTCGAGTTGCCCGATCCGGTCCCAGATGTGGTAAATCGCCGGGAACTCCTCCCGTGCGTCCTCCCGCTCGAAGAACGTCCGTTCCTCCGGCTGGAGCCGTCCTGTCATCAGGTCTTCTCCAAAGGCCTTGCGGGCGAACTGGACGAACACACCCTGGCCGCGGCGCGGATGGCGGCTGTAAAGAACGCCGGGATAGGACTGGTCATCCATGACGGTGCAGACCATCCGCTGGAGGATCAAGGCCGGGACATACGTCTCCCTGGTCATAAAATTGCGGAGGGCGTCCAAGCGTTCCTCGTAATACGCGTACGCCCGCCGCTGGAAGAACTTGAGCTGTTCGAAGGCCGAGTCGAGAAGTTCCGGGGCCTTTCGGGCGATCAGCGCCTCGATTCGTTCGACCAGCGCGATCGTCCGGGCTTGGTCCAGGGAAGGCACAATCTCCTTTTCCACGGAGGCGAAGGCCTCCGGGTCGAGCGCTTCGAGGATCGTCTTGCGGTTATTGAGCCGGATCAGCCCGGCGGCCTCAGCCCCATAGCGGCGGGGCAGCCCCTCGAAGACGGAGGGGATCAGGCCGACGTTCAGATAGGTCGGCATAAAGCCGGGGAGATACTCGGGCAAGGCCGACCGGACCGCGATCAGGAGGGGATCCTCGGGATTTTCCAGCTTGCGGCCGGTCAGGATCTCCAGGTCATGGACGGCCTCGAGGAGATGCCGCTCCCGCCCTTCCGGAGGCAGGTGGTATGCCGATGACGAGAGCAGGCAGAAATCCGCGGTCGACATCCCCCGCCGGGACAAGTCGAAGAGGATCCGGCCCTTCTGACTGATGGCCGAATCCGGGTATTCGCCCCGGGCGGTATAGGGGATGACCAGGTCGTTTTGGATGAGCGACGGCTCGGCGAACCGCGAGGCGATCGGGCCGTAAATGTGCCGGGTCCGCCGCTTCAATTCGGCCCCCGCTTCGGCGTTCCCCCTTCTGGCCCGGTGGATCAGGTCCAGGTACTCGAGAGCCACGCCCGAGGCGACCCTGTCCAGGAAACGAACGTCATAATCGCGGACCCGAATCGTGATCCGCTCCCCTTGGGCCGTCGTGTAATCGATTTCAGGCGGGATGGCCCCGGCCGGAGGCACGTTCCGGCCGCCGTGGACGCGCCGTTCGAGGTTTGCGTGGATGCCCCGGGCGCTGAGGTATTCGGTCCGGACGACGGCGATCCGCCGGATCGCGCTGTTTCGGCCCGCCTCGCTCATGCTCCGACATCCGCCGCCGGCAGGGCGACATGGAAGGCGATCCAGGAGCCCTGCTCGCCCTCGGCCCAGATGCGGCCGTTGTGCTTGTCAACAATCTTTTTGCAGATGTACAGGCCCAGGCCCGACCCCTTGACCCCCTCTGTGCCTTTCTGCCTCAGCCGCTCGAACTTGCGGAATATGCGGTTTTCCATATCCTCCGACGAAATTCCGACACCTTCGTTCCGGACGGTCAGGACGACATCCCGGCCCCGCCGGGCCAGGGTCAGCCTGACCTCGGTCCCTTCCCGGCCGTACTTGACGGCGTTGTTGAGGAGGTTTCTGACGACGATCTTGAGAAGATGGGGGTCGCCCAGGACGGGCGGGTCGTCAACAATCTCGGCGACGACCTTCATCTTGCGGAGGTTGTCCTTGATCTCGGGAACGGCGACGGTTTCGGCCACGGCGTCGGCCCCGATTTTCATCTTCTTATGGAACGCGGCCAGGTCGTCGATTTCCATCTTCGATAGGTCGATATACGACCGGATGACGTCTTCCAGATAGGCGCAGTTTCTGAGGATCGTTTCCAGGATGTTCTGCTGGGCCGGCTCGAGTTTCCCGAAATACCCGCGGTAGAGCGTCTCGGCCGTGGTCTGGACGGTGGCCAGGGGGCTTTTCAGCTCGTGGGAGACGATGGCCAGGAGGTCGATCATCTTGGTCTCGGCGCTCGTTCGAGCCTTGACGGCGTTCCGGACCACATCCTTGATCTCATCGGGCGTGAACGGCTTGGGGATGTAATCGAAGGCCCCGTTTTTCAAGGCCTCGCGGGCCGTCTCGACATTGGCGTAGCCGGTGAAGATGACGACGACGACGTCGGGCTGCTCCTTTCGCAGAGTTCGGAGCACATCCATCCCCCCGATCCCCGGCATCTTGAGGTCGGTGACGACCACGTCGAAGCGTTCGGCCCGGGCCTTGGCCAGCCCTTCCTCTCCGGATGCGGCCGTCTCGATCGTAGCGTTCTCCTTGGCAAAAACCCTCCGGCAGCTCCGGAGGACGATGTCTTCGTCGTCGATGAAAAGCAGCTTTGCGCCCATCGTCGTTCCCTTTCAGCCCGTCAGGCGACGGGCAGCTTGATCGTGAATGTCGTTCCTTCGCCCACCGTGCTTTCGACGTCGATCGTCCCGTTGTGACGGCGGATGATGCCGTAAACGGCGGGCAGGCCGAGGCCCGTCCCCTTGCCCTTCTCTTTGGTCGTGAAAAACGGCTCGAACAGCCGGGCCATGTGCTCCGGCTTGATCCCGGAGCCCGTATCCGAAATCCTGAGGAGGATCCGGCCGTTGTCCCGGTCCAGGGCGGTTTCGATCGTCAGGTTCCCTCCCCCGGGCATGGCGTCGGCCGCGTTCACCGCCAGGTTGCCGACCACCTGCATGATCTGGTGGACGTCGACCGGGACGGGCGGCAGGTCCGGGCCGTACCGCCGGACGATTTCGATCTCCTGGAAATGAACGTTCTTTTCCAGGATGGCCAGGGCCTCGTCGAGCACGGCATTGATGTCGGCCAGCGTCCGTTCCGGCTCGTTTTCCCGGGCGAAGTCCAGGATGCCCCGGACGATCTTCCGGCAGCGGAGCGTTTCGCTCTTGATCACTTCCAGGTCCTCGGCATAGGGAGTCCCGTGGAGGTCCTCGAGCAGCAGGCTGCTGTAGGTCAGCACGCCGGTCAACGGATTGTTGATCTCATGGGCGATGCCCGAGGCCAACCGGCCGATCGAAGCCAGCTTTTCCGATTTGAGGATGGTCCTCTCGGTCATGTCCTGAAGCCTGCGGTCCCGCTCTTCGATCGCCCTGGCCATCACGTTGAAGCCCTGGGCGATTTTCCGGGTATCGTCGTCGTCCTTGGGCCGGACCTCGATTCGGTGATAGTTCCCCTCGGCCAGGTCCTGGGTCGCGGCGATGATCCGCTGAACGGGCCGGGTCCAGAGGCTGACGAGATAGGCCGAAAGGAACAGGGCGACCAGGATGGTCAGGCCGATGACCAGGAGAAAGAGGAAGGTCGTATTCCGGAGGACGGCGTCGAACTTCTCCTTGAGGACGCCGGCGTACAGCATGCCCACCGACCCGCCGTCGATATCGCGCAGCGGGGCGTAGCCCGAGATATACCAGCTGTCGACGACGAAGGCTCGGCCGATCCAGGTCTGGCCCTGCTCGTAAACCCTCCGAAAGACGTCTTCCGAGACCAGCGTTCCGATCGCCCGCCGGCCGGTCGCGTCCTCGATCGTGGTCGCCACCCGGATGTCGCCCAGGAAAATCGTCGAGGACCCGACCTCCCGGCCGTCCTGCCGCTCCTCCTTGAAAAGCAGCCGCCGGAACCGGTCGATGAATTCGTCATTGTTGTTGAGAAGGACGGCGGCATACAACAGCCCGACCATCCGGCCTTCCTCCATGATCGGCGAGGCGGCCTTCAAGACGAGGGCCCGGTCCTCGACCTGGGATTCCCGGGGCCGGGCCAAGGGGGTCGGGACGACCCGAATCGGCGTTCGCTCGGCCAGGTCGCGGCCTTCGTTCCGGATGTTTTCCGGACCGAGGATGCCGGTGCCGGCGGCCGGCTTTCTATTCCGGAGAACCCACTGGATGTGGCGGTAATGGGCGACGCTGTCGCCCCAGGCGTCGAAGTTGTTGGCCCGGACAAGGACCGTCCCGTCGGCTTTGACCACATTGACGATGTCGAAGCCGAACTCCGTCTTGATCCGAGCCAGCTTTCCCCGCAGGTAATCCCGGTCCTCGGCTACGGTCGCCCCGACGATTTCATTGGTCTTGGCCAGGTACTCGACGATCCGCGACCTCTTCTCGACCTCCTCGTTGTAGAGCTCCGTGGTCGCAGCCAGGGAATTGCGGACGGTCTCGGTCGCTTCCCGGACGAAATTCTTATTGATGATGTTGAACCCGATGAAGAGCGAGAGCGAGCCCATCACCGCCACGACCAGCAGCATGCTGACGACCAGCTTGAACCGAATGTTGGAGGGGAAGAAGCGGGAGGGCATGGGCGGCGGGATCAGCCGGCGAGCGCCTTGACCTTGGCCAGGAGCTCGTCGAGGTCGACCGGCTTGGTCAGGAATTCCTCGATGCCGGGCAGGAAATTGTCGCCCGGGTCCAGGGAAAAGCGGGAATTCGTCACTTGGCCGATGGCCGTCAGGATGATGATCGGCACGGCCCGGACATCCCGGTAGCGGGAGGTCGGCCTGGGGCTTCGAATCTGCCCGGCCGCCTCGAAGCCCGCGGTGTCCGTCTCCATCATTACGTCCAGGATGACGAGGTCCGGCCGGACCGCCAGGAGCTCTCGAAGGCCCTCGGCGGCGCTTCCGGCCGAAGCGGTTTCGTAACCGTTGGCCCGGAGAACCTGGGACAGGCTTTCGACAAGATCCCGGTCGTCGTCGACGATAAGGATTTTTTTGGCCATGGCCGCCTCCTCAATCCTTGATCAGCTTGTAGATGACGTTCCGCTCCTCCCAGGCCTTGTTCCGGAGATAGGCGTCGATCGGGAATTCGACTTGCTTCAGTTCGACCGGAGCGGCTTTTTGGGGGACCAGTCCGAGGGCCAGGGCCACACCGTAGATGATCGCTTCCGGCCGGGGCGGACATCCGGGAATCAGATAATCGACCGGCACGGCCGTCGCTCCGCCGCCGGCCACATTGTAGGTGTCGAACCAGCAGCCGCCGCCGGCGGCGCAGGACCCGATCCCGAACACGAGCTTCGGAGCCGGCATGGCTTCGTAGGCCCGCTTGACCAGGGGCAGGGTCGGTCGGGTGACCGCTCCGGAGAGGAGCATGACATCGGCGTGTCGGGGCGAGCCGACGAGCTTGAGGCCGAATCGTTCGACGTCGTAGTAAGGCGTCAAGACGTTCAGGATCTCGATGTCGCAGCCGTTGCAGGCGCCGCTGTTGCAGTGGTAGAGCCATAGGGACTTGGGGAAGGCTTTGGCCGCCGCTTTGGCCAGGATGCCGGGCATGTCAACCTCCGATCCGCTCGGGGCGGCGGGCCGCCTCCGTCTCGTCCAGCACCGCGGGCTCCATCCGGTCCGTCGTCCGGCGGAGGACGGTCCGGGTCTCGATGTTGTCGTACCGGTAGCCGCGGAGGTCGAGCTTGTCGATCGCGTTCTTGATTTCCATGTCGAAACACCGCCCGCAGCGGTTGCAGGTCAGCATGAACAGCTCCAGCGTCTGGCTGAAGTCCTCGCGCCGGGGCGCGGCCAGCTCGAATTCCGGCGACATGACGATCGCCTTCTCCGGGCAGAGTTCGGCGCAGCGGCCGCAGTAGGTGCACTTGGCGCCGTCGTAGATAAGGACCCGGACCTCCTGGCAAAGGTCGCGCAGGAGGATTGTCCGGGCCGGGCAGTGGTTGGCGCATCCGCCGCAGCCGATGCACTTGGTGTGGTCCCAGACCGGCCGGCCGCGGAAGTCCTTGGGAACGGGCCGCGTTTCGAAGGGATACTTCAGGGTCACCGTTCCCGGCTTGAGGGCCAGGACGATCTGCTTGAATTTACTGGTGAGCCACATCTGGCTTGCCCCTTTTAATGTCCCCAGACGCCGAGGCCGACCGCGGCCAGGGCGGCGGCGATGAGGACGGCATAATAGCGGACGGCCTGGTCGATCCGCATCCTTGGATTGGTCGACCCGACCAGCCCGATCAGGAGAAAGACGACGAACATCGCCAGAAGCTGGATCAGCAGGTCGAGAGGATAGACCCCCGTCCGGAGGAAGGGGAGGAAGACGGACACGAACAACCAGGCATAGAACATCTGCTTGAGCATCATCGCGTATTTGAACAGGGCGTAGTTTCCGCCGGAGTACTCGATGAACGGCCCCTCCAGAAGCTCCACCTCGGCCTCGGCGATATCGAACGGCTGGCGGGCGACGAACGCCTGGAGGGCCAGGAGGTAGACGAGGAGCATCAGCGCGTTGGAGATCCCGTAGGACGCCCCGGCGGCCGAGGGAACGGCCGCGGCCAGCGACAGGCTGCCGAGCTTCACCGCCCCTAGGATCAGGGTCATGGCCAGGATCGGCTCGACCATGATCATGGTCACCATCTCCCGGCTGGCTCCGATCAGGCCGAAGGCGTTCCGGCCGGCCAGAGCCCCGAAAAGGACGGACGCTCCGCCCAGGGTCAGAAGATAGATGACCAAAATCACGTCCATCCGGCCGGCCAGGATGTTGGCCCGGCCGCCGAAGGGGATCACCGCCGCAACCGCCAGGATCGCGGCGAAGGCCAGGAGCGGAGCGAAGCGGAACGGCCAGGTCCCGGCCGAATCCAGGCGCTCCTTGCCCAGAAGCTTCAGCAGGTCGAGATAAGGCTGATGGAGCGGCGGTCCCTGCCGCGACTGGATCTTGGCCGTGAGCTTGCGGAGGACGCCCTCAAAAAGCGGGGCGAGGGCCAGGAAGATCGCCACGTTGACGAGCGGCGCGAGGAATCTCATGACCGGCTCCTCGAAAGGCGGTCCATCTCGCTCTTCGTCCAGACTCTCTTTCGGCCCGACCGCCGGTCGACGACGGCCACCCGGTCGGTGCAGGAAAAGCAGGGGTCGATGCTCCCGAGGATGATCGGAAAGTCGGCGAACTGGTTATCCCGGAGCATCCGGGGGATTCCCTGGAGGTTGGTGTAGGTCGGAGCCCGGACCCTCCATCGTTCGGGTCGATTCTCCTCCCCCGTCAGGACGTAGTGGAAGGATTCGCCGCGCGGGGCCTCGACAATCGACCAGCCGGTCCGGAAGGCCGGAAGGGCCTCGCCGTATTCGGTCAGGACCGGGCCGGACGGCATCTTGTCCAGGGCCTGGCGGATGATCTTGATCGATTCGAAAAGCTCCAGAAGGCGGACGACGATCGTCCCCCAGACGTCGCCGTCCGTCGTCACGGGGACGTCAAAGGCGATCTCGTCGTAGGCGGCGTAGGGGAAGTCGCGCCGGGCGTCGATATCCACCCCTCTCCCCCGGGCCACCGGCCCGAGCAAGCTCCAGAGGACGACCTCCTCCGTCGGAACCTTGCCCACGCCCTTGGTCCGGCCATGGATCGAAGAGTCGCCGGCGACGGCCTTGTGGAACGAGGCGATTTCGGCTTCGAGGTTCTTCAGAACGGCGAAAATCTCATCCTTCATTTCGGGAGTGATGTCCCGGCGGACGCCGCCGATGACGACCATCCCGTAGGTCTTGCGGTTCCCGGTCATTTTTTCCGAGAGCCACATGACCTGCTCCCGGATCCGCCAGGCGTGCATGAAGACCGTGTCGAAACCGATCAGATGCCCGGCCACGCCGATCAACAGGAGGTGGGAGTGGAGCCGCTCCAACTCCAGGCAGACGACCCGGATGAATTCCGCCCGGCGGCTGATCGAAAGTCCGGCGGCCATTTCCACCGCCTGGCAGTACGCGACCGAGTGGACCGAGCCGCAGATCCCGCAGATCCGCTCGGCGATGAACGGGACTTCATTGTAGCTGACCTGGGTTTGGCAGAGCTTTTCGATGCCCCGGTGGGCCATGAAGCCGCGATAGTCGCAGTGCTTGATGGTCTCGCCGTCGACGTAGACGGCGAAATGGGCCGGCTCGTGGAGGGTCGCGTGAAAGGGCCCGACCGGGACGATGGTCGTTCCGGGCGGGGCTTCATCGAGCTGATAAGCGACATCGGCCGTCGATGGCGGAACGAGGTTGTAAGGGACGTCCTTGCGGAGGGGATAGATTCCGTCCGGCCAGTCGTCGGCGGTGATGAGCTTCTTGGGCTTCGGGTGCCCGGGAAACCGCATCCCCAGAAGGTCCCGGAATTCCCGCTCCGTCCAGCCGGCCGAGGGGATATCGGGCGTGATCGAGTCGAAGGTCGGGTCGGAAGCCGGGGCGGCCGTCCTCAGCCCGATGGAAAACCGCTCCCGGTCAAAGGCGAAGAAATGGATGAGCCCGAACGTTTGGGTCCGGTCGCGCTCGTCCGCCCCGACGCCGACCTGGTATCGGCCGCCCCGGTTGATGAGAAACCGGGCGGCCTCGCGAAGGCGGGAGCGGTCGAGATCGACCAGGAGACGGCCGGCGGCCGGGGAAGACGAGCCGCGGACGGCCTCGCCGAACTCGGCCCGCAGGGATGAGATGATCCGGTTCGTGCTCATGGCTTACCTCCCGCCGGTCCAGCGGAAGAAATCCTTGAGAGCGGCGAACATCCCCCGGTCGACGTAACGGTTTTTCTCGTCGAGCTGCTGGTAGCCGCAGAGCCAGGTCGGGACGGTCCGTTCCTTGGCTCCGGCCGAGCCCCGAAGAAACGCGGCGATGAAGAAGGCGATCACCAGGAGACTCAGGACGATGAGCGGGGCCGCGGCGGCGTTGAGCGACACCCCGTAGACGTCCTTGATCCGAAGCCCGGCCAGGGAGGCCTCGAAGCCCGTCTCGAGCCCTCCGGCCAGGGGAAAACCGGCCGAATGATTCAGGGCCGACCGGACCAACCCGATGAACTGAAAGGGCAGCAGCCCCTGGAGGACGATGACCGAGCCCAGAATGATTTTTGGAACAAGCATCGAGAGGGGAACCTCGCGGACGGGCTTGACGGAAGTCACGGCCGACCGGGAGGAGGTGAAGGACAGGCCGAAAAACTTGACATAGCAGGCCAGGGTCACGGCGCTGGTGAACAGGGCTACGATCCCGAAGAGAACAATCACCGGGGAGGCCGGGCCGGAAAGAAGCGAGGCCGAGATGATCGTCCACTTCGAGGCGAAGCCGCTCGTCGGGGGCATCCCGGCGATCGAGATCGAAGCGACCGCGGCGACGGCGGCGGAGACGGGCATGAGCTTGACGAGTCCCCCGAGCTTGTTGAGGTCCTTGGTCCCGGTCGCATAGAGCAGGCTTCCGCTGGAAAGGAATAGGAGGCCCTTGAAGGCGGCATGGTTGAGGACATGGAACAGGCCTCCCAGCATCGCGACTCCGGCCAGGGCTCGGACGGCCGGGTCGGAGGCGCCCGCGGTCCAGAGGGCCACGCCCAGGGCCAGGACGATGTAGCCGACTTGGCCGATGGAGCTATAGGCCAGGAGCCGCTTGGCGTCGCTTTGTTTGACCGACTGGAGGGTGCCGATGAAAAGCGTCAGCGTTCCGATGGTCGAAAGGACGGCGCCCCAGAGCCGGGGGTCGAATCCGGCCACAGCCGGGGAGAGGAAGAAAAAGACCCGGATGAGGCCGAAGATTCCCGCCTTGCACATGACGCCGGAAAACAGGGCGCTGATGGGGGACGGCGCAGCCGTATAAGCATCGGGCATCCAAAGCTGGCCCAGGGGAAAGACTCCGGCCTTGAGGCCGAAACCCAGAAGAAGCAGGCCGAAGACGAGGAGGACTCCCCCGCCGCTCAATCCTTCCGCCTTCAGTCCGATCTCATGAAGGGAATCTCCAACACCGCCGCCGGCCGCAGCTCCCCCGGCCAGGACGAGAAGCCAGGCTGCTTCCATAAGGACCAGGTATTTCGAAGCCGCCCGGACGCCGGCCGCACTCCGCTTTTCGTAGCGGATGAGGAAGAAGGAAGCAACGGTCATGACCTGCCAGGCGATGGTGAATCCGGTCGACAGGTCGTCGACGACGAGCAGGGCGGCCATCCCCAGGACAAACAACGGGAACGCCGCGTAGAATCCGCCGACGCCGTATTCAGGGTCATGGTCCATGTACCGGACGGCGTAGAGCGCGCTTGACGCAACAACAAATGAGAGGACGATGAGAAACAGGCCGGAAAGCCCGTCGAGCAGAAAGGGGACCGTCAGCGGTCCCAGGACGATGTTCTGCGCCTCACTCATCCCGCCCTGAAAAACGGCCTTGAAGCCGATGAGCAGCAAGACGGCCGCGGCGGCGGCGGTCAGGACCAGGTGAACGATCCCGGCCGCCCGCCGGTTCCGGGCAAAAATCGGCGCGGCAAGCGCCGCAAGCACGAGAAGGCCGAAGGCGGCGAACAGGGCCGGAGGAAGGGACTGGGCTGAGGAGAACATCAGATCGTCTCCCCCAGGGTTTTGATCTGTTTATAGGTATAGACCGGACCGTCGGTGCAGACCAGGGTCCGGCCGATCGCGCAGTGCTGGCACTTGCCGATGCCGCATTTCATGTGGCGCTCCAGCGTCGAGATGATGCAGTCGTCCTTGAGACCGCGGCGGGAGAGTTCCCCGATCACGGCATTGAACATGACTGGCGGGCCGCAGACAAAGGCGGTCGTGTTTTCGATCGGAACATTGGCTTTCTCGATCAAGGTGTGGACAAAGCCCGTTTCGCCGTCCCAGCCGGGTTCGGGCCGGTCGATGGTCACGTAGGTCTCGAATCCGTCCCGTTTCCGCCATTCCTCGATATTCGGACGGTACATCAGCTCCCGGGACGACTTGGCCCCATAGAGAAGAATGATCCGGCCGAAATCCTCCCGGTGGAGCAGGGCGTGGACGATCGAAGACCGGAGGGGGATCAGTCCGATCCCGCCGGCGACATAGATGAGATTCCGGCCGGAAAGCTCGGCGAACGGGAAGCCGTTGCCGAAGGGGCCGCGGATCCCGATCTTGTCGCCGACCCGAAGCCCATGGAGGGCCGAGGTGACCTTGCCGACGCTGCGGACGGACAAGTGGCGGCGGTCCTGCTCCGGGCTCCAGGGCAGCGAGACGGCGAACTCCCCCGCCCCGAAGACCGTGCACATCACGAACTGGCCCGACCGGATCGGGAAGGACCGCTCGAGCTCCGGGTCCTCGAAGCGGAAATAAAACGTCTTGACGTCCTCAATCTCCTCCCGGATCTGGGTGATTTCGGCCGGAACGGGGAGGGAGACCGCGGCGGCATTGCGCGTCATGTCCATGGCATTCTATCCCGTGATGTCTCGCCGGATGGCGGTGACGACGTTGGTCATGCCGATATCGCCCGGGCAGACCCGGACGCAGCGGCCGCATCCAACGCAGCCCGGACGAAGGTATTTCTTCGACTGGGAATACGACAGCTTGCAGAAGAACCTCTTGTTTCTCCGGTCCTCGACCGGCCGGCGGGGATTGTGCTCCCCGGCCATCCGGGCATACCCCTCGAACGAGCAGGAATCCCACGTCCGGAGCCGGTCCGTCCCGCCGCTTTGGCGGTTGACATCCTCGATATTGAAACAGGAGCAGGACGGGCAAACGAACGAGCAGGCTCCGCACTCGAAACACTGCTTCCCGATATATTCCCAGGTTTCGTTCTTGACGAATCCCGTGGTCAGGCGGTTGACCGCCCGGGAAATCCAGGCCTTGTTTTCAACGGCCTTCGCCTCGAACAGGGAGATGGAGCGGTCGACGGCCTCGTCCCGGCGCCGGGCGGCGTCCGGTCCGGCTTCGGCCAGACCCAGCTCGGCGGCAAGCGCCCGGCCGGCCTCGCTTCCCGGCTCGAGGAGATACGACTCGCCGAGGTCGGTCAGGTTGACGTCGTAACCCTCGGCGGCGTACGGCCCGCTGTCCGTGCAGACGCAGAAACATTGGGGAAACGGAGCCGTGCAGGTGACGGAAACGATGAAGATCTTCCGCCGGTGGGCCCGGTAAAACTCGTCCACGAATTCCTGGCCGAGAAAGAACCGGTCGAAGCAGAGGAGCCCGGTCAGGTCGCAGGCGCGGACGCCGACCAGGGCTTTCGGCCGGACAAGATCCTCGGGAATGATTTTCACTTCTTTGTTTTCGCGGTCGTAGGCATAAGAAAGGATGCGTTCCCAGTGGGGAAAGACGGCGAACTTGGGGCTGTTCACCGGAATCGGGGCATCCAACCGGATGCGGGAGCCGTCGGCCGCCAGGTCGAAAAACACGTCTCCCGATTCGGGATGGACCTGCGGGCCGTACATCTCGAAACGGCCGGAGAGGGCGGAGAGAAAACGCGGGACGTCGGATTTGGCCAGGAGATGCATGGTCATACCTTCTCCAGCCGGACGGGGATGACGGCGTCTTCGCCGCGTTCGACCGCGCCGGCGTGAGGAACGAGGAAATCCGGGATCATCGCCCCGACGAAATAGGGGGCATAGACCGTTCCGGGCGGGACTTCATCCGTGACCCGGACCAGCGGAGTCATCGCCCCCCGGGCCGAGACGACCCGGACGGGACGCTTGTCCCGTAGGCCCAGCGCGGCGGCATCGTCGGGATGGACATCCACCAGGCCCTGGGGATAGAGGAGGAGCAGGGCGTTGTACTCGCGCCTGGGGATGAAGGTCTTCTTCATGATGTTGTTTTGATGCCAGTAGTAATAGGACTTGCCGGCCATCAGCCGCAAGGGAAACTCGTCTCCGGCCGGGGCCGGACCGGAGACGAGGCCGGCCTCAACGAACCGGAACGGGCCGAAGGGCCGTTCCGCGCCGAGGGGCCACTGGATTCCGCCGAAGGCCGCTTCGAGCGCGGCATGGGTCGCCCCGGCGTAGGCAGGAACGGCTCGGGTGATTTCCTCCTGAACATCGGCCGATGACCGGAAGGGCCAGAAGGCCCCGCGGCGGGCGGCCAGGGCGGAGAAGATCTCCCAGGCCGGGCGCGATTCGAACCGGGGATCGACCTTGCGCCGGTTGAGTTGGATCCTCCGCTCGGTATTGGTGTATGTCCCGTCCGCTTCGACAAAGGTCGTCGTCGGCAGGACGGCCTGGGCCAGGTCGGTGAACGGATTGGCGTAACTTCCCAGGTAAACAACGTATTCCAGGGATTTGAGCCGGTCGGCGTACAGGTTGATCTCGGGGTCGTGGTCGCAGACGACGAGGGCCTTGATTTTGGACGAGGCGTCGGCCAGGAGATCCTCGACCGGCCGGCCCGGCCCGATTTCAGCCTCCGCCCCCCACAGGCCTTTGAACCGGGCGGCCGCGGCTTCGTCCGGGAGCGGCCCGCTTCCGGGCAGAACGCCGGGCCCGGCGCCGCAGTCGTTCGCCCCGGCCAGGTTGGAGACACCGGTCGCCGGGAGGATCGCGCATCCATCCCGGCCGGCCTTTCCGGCAACCAGGAAGAGGTTCCAGATCAAGGCCACGGTCTCCCGGTTCAGGCCTGATATGCCGGTCGAAAAGACGAAGACGGCTTTTGGTGCGGCCTTCAGCCGGAGGGCCGTTTCCCGGAGAGTTGGGAGCGGGAGGCCGCAATCCTGCTCGATCCGGTCGAGGTTCACGCCTTCCATTTCCTTAAGGAAGGCGTCAGACCCTTCGATCGAGACCGCGGCCGAGGAAGCCCCCCCCCGGTCGGCCTCAAGAAGAACTTTTGCCAGGGCGGCCAAGACCATTTTTTTCGTCCCGGGCCGATTCTGGAGGTGTGTTCCGGAGAGCCTGGACATCTGGGTTTTCCGGGTGCTCAGGGTGACGACGTCCGCTCCCCGGCGGGCGGCGAAGTGGATGTCGCTGGCGATGATGGGATTCTGCCGGGTCAGGTCGGTCCCGACAACCAGGATAAAATCGGCGTTCCGGATATCGGAAATGGAACCATACGCTCCCGGCCGGCCGCTGCCTTCCCGAAGGACTTCAACCGTCGACCGGTACCAGGCATCGGATTGAAGGCTGATGTTGGGCGAGCGGAACACCGCCCGGGCCAGCCGGACCATGGAATAGATGTCCTCGTTGGACGAGCGGGGCGAAGCCCAGAAGCCGATCTCGCCGCCCGAAAAGCCGGCCAAGCGCAAGGCGACTTCGTCAAGGGCCCGGTCCCAAAAAACGGGAATCAGGGCCCCGTCGGTCCGAAGCTGGGGCCGGGAAATTCGTTCCTCGGTATTGAGAAGCTCGTGAATGTGCCAGCCCCGCACGCAGAGGCGGCCCCTGCCGACGGGATGGGTCGAAGACGGGAACACTCCCCGGACGGCGCCGTTCTCCACCTGCATCAGGTGGCCGCAGCCCGTTCCACAGAAGTTGCATACGCCCGTTTGATAGCTCATGCCGCTCCCGCCTTTTCTCCTCCGCCGTGGCCGGCCCGGCGCCCAGGAATCGAGTCCTCGAGACAATCCGACACCGCGGAGATTTCTAGGAATTGGGTAAGAGAAAATCCTAGGGCGTAATCTAGCAGAAAAGCCGGAAAAAGTAAAGGGAGGCCGATTGACAGAAAAGAGAGAAGAAGATAAAGTAACTCCCTCTATAAAATGAAGATATCGCCACGCTTCTTCAGCCTTTTTTCGAGAGAAGCTCTGCGGTCCTTGCCCCCGGAGAAACCCATGAACAAAACCATGTTTCCCGTCCTGGGAATCGCGGCGGTCCTGATCATCGGACCGGCGGCGAATCCGGTTATGGCCGCCCAAGGGGCGGCGGACTTCAAGTTCGGCCGGCTGACCATCCAGGACGGCATGTCCCAGGGGTCCGGAATGGCCCTGCTCCAGGATCAAAAAGGATTCCTCTGGATCGGGACTGAGGACGGATTGAACCGCTACGACGGATATTCATTCAAGATCTATCGAACCTCGGACGATCCCCGAAGCCTATCGGGAATCGTGGTGTCCTCCCTGTTCGAGGATTCCGAGGGCGCATTATGGGTCGGGACGATGTCCGGCCTGAATATGTACGACCGGATGCGGGACGACTTTGTCCGCTTCATGTCGGAACTGGACGACCCGAAAACCCTCAGCCATCCATATGTCACATCGATCACCGAAGACTCCGCGGGAACTCTCTGGCTGGGAACGTCCGGCGGCGGATTGAACGCCTTTAACCGGAAAACGGGGATCTTCAAAGCCTATCGTCATGACCCGGACGACCCGAAAAGCATCAGTTCCGACGACGTCCTATTCGTTTTAGCCAACGAAGCGGGTTATCTCTGGGTCGCCACGGGAGACGGTTTGAACCGGTTCGACCCCCGCTCGGAGGAATTCGTCCGCTTTCAGCATCAACCCGCCGACCCGAGAAGCCTCAGCCATAACCGCGTCTCCCGGCTCTTCGAAGACAGGGACGGCATTCTCTGGGTCGGGACCGACGGCGGGTTGAACCGGTTCGACCCGACCACCGGAATCTTCCTCCGGTTCGTCAACCGTCCCGGTGATCCCCAGAGCCTCAGCAGCAACCTGGTCACGGCGATCTTCCGTGACCGAAGCAACCGCCTCTGGGTGGGAACCCAGGACGGCCTCAATCTTTACGATGACAAAACCGGCCGCTTCACCGTCCTCCGCAACGACCCCGCCCTCCCCGAAAGCCTGTCCTTCGAGTATATCTACTCGATCTGCCAGGACCGGACGGGTGTTCTCTGGGTTGGAACCCGCGGCAAGGGGCTCAACAAACTGGTCGCCGAACGCTCCCGGTTCGAGCTCTTTGAAAACCGGCGGAACGACAAAAACAGCCTGGCCTCGAACACCATCCGGGCCATCGCCGAGGACGAAAATGGACTTCTCTGGGTCGGTTTCCAGGACAAGGGCTTCGACCGGGTCGACCGTCGCATCGGCGCTTTTACCCATTATCGGGCCGAACGGGGGAATCCGAACAGCCTGAGCGCCGATCCCGTCTATGCCCTGACGATCGGCCCCGACGGACTGATCTGGATCGGAACGTATGGGGGCGGGCTCAATCGTTTCAACCCCAAAACCAACATGTTCAAGCACTATGTCCATCGCCCCGGCGATCCGTCGAGCCTGGGCCACAACGCCGTCCGCTGCCTCACGTTCGACCGGGAGGGCTATCTTTGGCTGGGCCTTGATGGAGGCGGCGTCAACCGCTTCGACCCCAAGACGGAAACATTCCTCCGTTTCGAGAACGATCCCACCCGGCCCGACAGCTTGAGCAACAATTCCGTCCGGTCGCTTCTCCAGGATTCCC
>JAFGEN010000030.1 GCA_016931595.1 Candidatus Aminicenantota bacterium
AGGCTTCGGCTTGGCTGCAATGCAAAGTCAAAATGTCCGGTTGAGCCAAGGGACTCGGTCCTGAGACCCGCATTTTTATGGAGAAAATCAGGGTCTCGTGGTAATATGCTGTCTTTTCCTCCATGAATACTCGTCAATCGAAACCGCCGACCGCCCTCGATCTCCGACCGGAATCCCTTCCCGGCCGCGAAACCGTCGGTCTCCTGCGCAGCCGATTCCTCGATTACGTCAAGGGATTCGAAAGCCCCTGCGCCGATATCCAACGGAACTTCGACATTAAAAAGGAACATACGGAACGGGTCGTCTCGGAAATCCTCGGCCTGGCCTCGGACCTCGGCCTTTCGGAGCGGGAGAAAAACCTGGCCGAAATCATCGCCCTGTTTCACGACATCGGCCGGTTCGAGCAATTCCGCCTCCACCGGACCTTTTCCGACCGAAAGTCGGAGAACCACGCCGTCCTCGGCCTGAAGGTTTTAGAGGAGGAACGAATGCTCGAACCCCTGGACGAACCCGTCCGGGAACTCATTCGCGGGGCCATCGCAAACCACAACCGGCCGTCGCTGCCCCCCGGCTTGCCGGAACCGGTCCAATTTTTCTCCCGCCTTCTCCGCGACGCGGACAAGCTGGACATCTGGCGGGTGGTCATCGCGTATTACCACCGGAAAGAGCCGGAGCGGAACCCGGCCCTCGAACTCGAACTTCCCGATACGACGGGAATTTCTCCCGGCGTCGAGCGGGCCCTGCGCGACGGCCATATCGTCGACGTCCGGGACGTTCGCAATTTGAACGATTTCAAGCTCCTCCAGGCCGGCTGGGTCTTCGACATCAATTTCGAGCCGACGCTCGACAGGGTCAGGGAACGCCGCTATCTCGAACGGATCCGGGACGCTTTACCCGAGTCGAAGGCCGTTGACGCACTTTTTTCGGTCATTCGCGGATTTGGAAACGACGACGGCGCGGCCCAACTGGGATAAGCGACGAATCGATCGAAACTCCGGAATCATCGCCATCATTTCCGGAACAGGAAAGCTGAATGTTCCGCCGATCCGAACAAAAGGCTAGAGACCGACGGATTCTGCCTTCCGTGCGACGGTCAGGGCGAAGACCATGTCCTCATGCCGCCCGGATCCTTTCGGCCCGCCCGGCATGAGGACCCTCTGCCGTTTGCGCTCCTCGTATCCGTGCTTGCGGAGCCCGGCCTCAACGTATGCCCGGCCGTGGGCGAAGATGGAAACGCCCCAGGGCGTGTCGATTTTCAACGGTTCTTTAAACTCCTCTTCCCCGGGCCCGCCCGGACCGGGCGGAGGAACGGCGACGGAGAATGCCAGAACCCCATCCCGACCCGAAACGCGCCCGGCTTCGGCGAAAATCCGGCCGAGGTCCTCGAAAAAATGCAGAACGCCGCAGATCAGGACATGGTCGAACGCCCCATCCGTGTAGGGAAGAGGCCCCTCGCTCAAGTCGAAAAGCTTCAAGTCCTTGGCGAATGTCTTCGCCCCGCAGACCTTCAACATCTCCGCCGAACCGTCCAGCCCGTGGATTTCCAGGCCGGCCCGGAAAAACGGCAGGGAGGATAGGCCGGTTCCGATCCCAATGTCGAGCAACCGCTCTCCCCGGTGAATGTATTCATAACACATTCCGAACAGCGCCTCCGGGCCGAAGTGCTCATACTCGGCAGCCTGCCGGTCATAGGAGGCGGCTTCGCGGTCGTGAACCTGGATCGACTTCACCGTAGCCCCCGGCCCTGAAGATAAGCCTCGAAGGCGTTCTTCCCCTCATCCCGCCAGAAGGCGCCGAAATGATGCCATGACTCTTTGTCTCCCGGCATCGGCCCGGATTCCTCCCCAGTCTCGGCGGATTCTCCGGATTTTCTGAATTGATCCCGGAAATGCCGTTCGAAGGGAGAACGGGATTTTTTATGATCGTGTTTGAATCCGTGGCCATGGCCGCCGAACAGGATCTTGGCCAGAAGCACCAGCCCGAAGGCCTGCCAGAAGGTGATCACGGTCAACCCGAAGACGGCCGGCATGATCCAGTTCCAAAGGAGCTTGACGGCGAAACCGAAGATGAAGGCGAACACAACGGCCAGGACGACCCCGGCCGCCGCCAGGCCGACAATCCGCAGCGCGCTCCGGCCCGGCCGGCGGGCCTCCGATTCAGAGATGCAGTGGTGATGAGTCATGGTTATTCTCCTTGCTCGACCGCCCTCCGGGCGGTCAGCCGTTTTCTGATCTTTTCGATTCCGCGGCTCTTTCGGGCCAGGAGGGTTCCCATGGGAATATCCCATTCGGCCGAGAGCTCCTTGAAGGATCGCCCCTCCAGCTCCGTTTCCAGGATGACCGCTTTCTCGTCGGGAGAGAGGGCCTCCAGGGCGGCAAAAACCTCCTCCAGGGCCTCGCGCTTTTCCCAGTCGAGGCTCGGGTCGCCGGTCGCGGCGGGGACGTCCTCCTTGAGAGGAAGAGCGTCCCGCCGTTTCCGGAAGAGGTCGACGATCCTGTTTCTCAGGGATTGATAGACGAAGGCGGCGAGGTCCTGAATGGGGATCGTGGGATCCGCCCTGTCGAAGAGGCCCAGGAAAACGTCCTGGACGATGTCCTCGGCGTCGGCGGCGGACGCGGAATCGACCCGGCGGCGGACGTAACCGATAAAGGCTTCCCGCCGTTCCCGAAAAAAATCCGTTGTCCGCGTCATGGGCTCGTTGATCCTTTTTTCATCTTTCACCCCTTAAGACGCGGGACCGGCTGTTTTATTGCCGCGGCCTCGATGCGGCTTTCCCCTGCAGCGGCTCCCGGAAAGGCCGCCGCCCCGACGCTATCACGCCCGGGAAGAACTCGTCAACCCGCCGGCAATAAAAAGGGCGGCCGAACGTCCTTAAAGACGGAGATAATAAAAGGAGACAACCATGAACGATAAAATAAAACCCGATCACAATGGCGAACATCCCTGGGGAGACGCGGGTCAACTCATAATACTCGTCGTCTTTCTCGCCGTCTGGGTCATCGATTCTTTCATCGCCCATTACACGACCGGGCCGGCCCATTTCCTGCCTTTGGGCATCCGCCTGGGCGCAGGGGGGCTGCTCCTCATCCTGGGTCTCGTCTCGTCGGGAAAAGGGCATCGGGTCTTGTCGAATGAAATCCGGCAAAGCGGCTGCCTGCTCAAGGATGGCATCTTCGCCCGGGTCCGGCATCCGCTCTATCTCGGGTCGATGCTCTTTTACGCCGGCCTCACGGCGATGACGGCTTCGATTCTCAGCCTGGCCGGATTGATTCCCATCTTCCTCTTTTATAATCGGATCGCCGCCTACGAGGAAGGCCTGCTGGCCCGTCGGTTCGCCCGGGAATATGCCGATTACCGGAAGCGCGTTCCCCGCTGGCGGCCCCTGATTCGGCCGGCCGTTTTCGATTGACGCGGACGGCCTCGGTACTCTTGATCGCATTCGACCGAGATCGCATGTTCAGTGGGTGTCCTCCAGTCATGGTCATTATTCCTAAATATTTTACCGAGCGTCCATCGAGCATAAATTTTTCGACCCCATGATAAAGACGAAATGCCCGTGCGTCTTTTTATTTGCATGGGAAATATCCGGAGCCAATCATTGATTCCTATGCGCAAGTGTGTAATGATGCATATATGGAAAAGAAACGCATGAAACGCGTGAACGTCATCCTCGAAACCGACCTTTATGACAAAGCCCGGGTCGTAGGTTTTTTAAGGAAAAAGAGCCTTTCCGAGATAATCCGAGACGCTCTTCGGGATTGGCTCAATTCAAATGTCGACGAAAAGACGAAACTTGTCCTGGTCGAGAAGGATGAGCGGCGACTCCTGAAGATCCTGGCTGAAAATGATTTCGTCCCCCTGGATGACGCCAAAAAATCCCTTCTTTGACGAATGAATATCTTTTTCAGCAAGTCCTGCCTGAAATACCTCGCAAAATGCGAATTAAAAATTCGGGTTATTCTTTTTGAGGCGATCGAGCGGCTTCCCGGCCATGGCGACATCCGGCCTTTAAAAGGCAAGACGGTTAAAAATATTTATCGGCTGAGAGTCGGCAAATATCGGATCTTGTTCATGAAAGAAGAAGAATGCATCCACATTCTCGAAATCGACACGCGCGGCGATATCTATAAATAAAAACGATCTTTATCCGCTCATTTGATCTTCTTCGCCGGGAGCACCTGGCCGCCCTGGGTCAGGGTCAGGCTCACGGCCTTCCCCGCCGCGTCCAGGGTGAAAACGACCTGGGCGTCGACGATCTTGAGAAAAAACGCAGTCTCCGATTCGGGGAAGAGCTCGACTTTCTGCTGGCCGGTCGCCAGAGCCATCAGGCGGCCGTTTTCCTTGGTCACAATGATGGTGAATTCCGGGGTGATCGCGTATTCCCCGACCAGGCGGTCAAGCAGGGCCGGGTCGAGGGTGATTTCCCGGCGGGCCGCCGGCAGCGGCTTCTCCTTCCGGGCATAAACATCGACCGGGCCTATCCGCTCCGATACCTCCAGCCCGGCGATCGAGCCGTCGGCGTTTTGCCGGAAAACAACCCGGCTCAATGAATCCTTGAAAAAGAATTCCGTCGGGGACAGCGGCTGGAGGATGAATTTTCCGCTCCCTTTCCTCTGGGAAACAAACCGCTCCCCTTCCCGGATGATATAACGCTCGACGCCCTGGTCGTTGATATAAACCCCGACGAGGCGGTCGAGGTCCTTTTGCGGAAGAGGAACCGGCGCAGGATCGACGTAGGGGTCGCCCAGGGCGATTGTCGCCAGCCGAAACGCTTCCGCCTCCGGGTCGCGCCCCCCGCCGATTCCGTTGGTCAGGATGGCGACGAAGACCCCGTCCTCGGGAGCGAACAGCATCGCCGTGATAAAGCCGTGAACGCCCCCGCCGTGCTCGATGAACCTGTGACCCTTGTACATGGACTTAAACCAGCCGTATCCGTAACCGGTCGAACGTCCGTTTTTCAGCACGTGCGGCATCCAGGCTCTTTCCACTGTTTCCCGTTTCACCAAGCGGCCGGAAAGAAGGGATTCGGCCCAGAGCGCCAGGTCGTCCACCGTGGACATCAGGGAACCGGCGGCGTATGGCTGGGTCATGCTGAGGTATGGAGCGTTTTCGAAGCCCGCGTTGCCCATCTGGTAGCCCGGGACCCGGCCCGGGATGACCCGGTTCGTCACGTCATAATAGGAACGCTTCATACCCAGGGGCTCGAAGATCTTTTTCTCGACGAAATCCCGGTAGGACATTCCCGAGACCTTCTCGATGACGGCCCCGAGCAGGATATAGCCGGAGTTACAGTAGAGCCACCGCTCGCCGGGAGCGAATTCGTCGGGCTTGTCCTTAAATAAGGAGATGATTTCCGCTACGGTCATGTCCTTCCGTAAGAGGGGGAGCCATTCCTCCAGGTCGGTATAGCTTTTGATTCCCGAGGTGTGGGTCAGGAGCTGTTCGATGGTGATTGTTCTTCCCCGGAGCGGGTAATCCGGGAGGAACTTGGACAGGTCGTCGGTCAGGGCCAGCTTGCCCTGTTCGGCCAGCATCAGGATGCCCACCGCGGTGAACTGCTTGGTGATCGACCCAAGGCGAAAGATCATGTTCGGCTCGACCGGAACGCCCAGTTCCAGGTCCGCCATCCCGTATCCCTTCCGAAGGATGGTCTTCCCCCCGGCCTTGACCAGGACGGCCGCGCCGGGATTGCCGGGCTTGTAAATCCCGGAGAGATACGCATCCATCTTGGCCGCCAGGGGACTCGGGGAAGAAGCGGCCGGGCGCGGCTTGAGCGCGACTTCCTGAGCCGATGCCGCAAAGTCGAGAGCCATCATTAAGCTGCAAATCGCAAGGACGAATATTCCGGCTTTTCTCATCGGGCGCCTCCCTTGTTGATCCGAATGACAGGCTCGACCATCCGGCCGAGGCCCGGCCGCCATTTTACTCTTTCGGCGCCGGATTGAGAAATCGCGGGCCTTTTCTCCTGCTGCGGTCGCCTCGCTCACCGCTCAGCACTTCCCTTCCGGCGGTTTTTCCATCCCGGCTGAGATTGACCGCCCCCTGCCCCCGTCCTTTATATCGAAACCGGCCTTGACAAAAAGGAGAAGGAATGATATGGTTAGCCATATGAAGACAACCATAAATATTCCTGATAGCCTCTTCGAAGAGGCCAGAGAGGTCGCCCGGAAGGAAAAGATCACCTTGAAAAATCTCGTCGAGGAGGGCCTGAGGAAGGCCATCGATGAACGGCGGAAACGCAAGCGGGGGGATTTCAAGCTCCGACGGGCTTCGTTCAAGGGGCGAGGACTCCAGCCCCATCTCGTCGGCGCGGCCTGGGACCGGATTCTCGACCTCAGCTACGAGGAACGCGGCGGATGATCGCCGTCGACAGCAACATCCTGGTCTATGCCCACCGGGAGGATTCTCCCTGGCATACCGCGGCTTTCACTTGTCTTCGGGACCTGGCCGAAGGTTCGGAAGGGTGGGTTCTCCCCTGGCCGTGTCTTCATGAATTCCTGGCCGTCGTCACTCACCCCCGGATTTATTCCCCCCCGACGCCGCTCGACTCGGCCATCGATCAAGTCGAAGCCTGGCTTGAATCCCCCCGGGTCATCGTTTTAGGAGAAGAAGGGGGTTACTGGGAAATCCTACGCCGGCTGCTGGCCGCCGGACGCATCGCCGGCCCGAAAATCCATGACGCCCGCATCGCCGCCATCTGTCTCCAGCAAGGCGTCAGGGAGCTATGGACGATCGACCGGGATTTCAGCCGGTTTCCCGCGCTCAGGGTCCGGAATCCGCTGACCAAAAAGTAAATCCTTATTTCTCCGTCCGGGCCAGGATCCGCTTGATGCCGTCCGCGACCTGGATGCCGTTGTCATAATTGGACATCAGGGCGACGATAAAGCCGGAGTCGCGAAAGATCTCGAGGCGGGCATTGATGCCGGGGAAGCCGCCGCTGTGGCCGACGATCCTCCCGGCCGGGCCGGTCGAGACCTGGAATCCGTAACCGTAATTCGCTCCGGCGAAATCCGTCCACATCAGTTCCCTCGTTTCCTTGGAAACATATTGATCGGAAAGCAGGGCCAGGGCGAAGCGATGGAGGTCCTTGACTGTCGAGAAGCCGCCGCCCGCCGGACCGCCCTTGATCACGTGCTTATAGAGGTTATTGCGCCAGCCCGAGGGGCTGCTCGGGTCGGCGATGTAGCCGATGGCCAGGTTTTCAACGGGAGTGTCCATCTCGTAGCATTCGGTCGACGACATCCCGGCGGGGCCGGTGATCGTTTGCCGGATATGGTCGAAATAATCCCCGCCGGTGATCCTTTCGATGACGACGCCGAGTAAAAACATGCCGGTGTTGCTGTATTGGAACCGGGCGCCGGGGCGGAAGGCGGGCTTCTCGTCCCGGATGAGCGGCTTGTAATCATCGAGACGGCGGAAGAGCTCGCGGGAGCTGCGGAAGTAAGCCTCGTTGAAATAGCTGCCCAGTCCGGACGTATGGGTGATAAGGTGGCGAATCGTGATCGTCTCGGTGACGGACTTGGGCAACCAGGTTTCGTCAAGGAAGCGGCTGAGGCGGTCGTCCCAGTTCAGGCGGCCCGCTTCGACCAGGCGGGCGGCGGCCACGGACGTGAACATCTTGTTCATCGACCCCAGGTTGAATTTCGTGTCGAGGTTGATTTTGGTATGGGCGCCCTTGTCGGCCTCTCCTCCGGCCGCGGTCAGGAGGATGTCGTCTCCTTTGGCCACGAGGACGGTTCCGGAAAACGCGCCTTTTTGAATGAAATCGTCTGTGAGCGCCCGGATTCCCTTGAGAGCTTGTTCCTCGGTCAGGGAGACTCCCGAACCGCCGGCTTGCGGCCTGGCCGGACCGGCTGAAGCCGTGGCCGTGAAGATAAGGCAAAGGATCGGAGTGATAAGAGCGGGGCGCGATTTCCTAAATAACATATCAGGCCTCCCTCAACTTGATTTTCCATGAATCATGGGGATCGCATCACGCCGTCATTGTGCCAGATCGAAGAATGAAAGAAAACCGCATCTCGAACGTATCGGAATGAGGGGGGAAAATCGTATTCTATATGTGAAGTTGCGGGATATAAACATCCGGAGAGGTTGAACATGAAAAAAGGATCGCTTGCCTTCGCGGCCGGGGGGCTTACTCTGGCCGCGGTTGTTTGTTTCAGTTTGGCGGCCGCCGGCCGCTCGTCCGGGGCGCCGCAGACCGCGCATGACCTGACCACGGCCGCCGAAGGCCGAGGCTGGACGGTCGTCAACCGGGCCGTATCGGTCGTCGAAGAAGAGGGCCGGAAATTCCTCCGCCTCGACGAGCGGGCCGGAGACGGCCAGGTCTGGCTGGACGGCGTTTCGTTCGCCGCGGGAACGATCGAATTCGACGTCAGGGGAAAAGATGTCTTCCAGAGAAGCTTCGTCGGCGCGGCGTTCCATGGAACCGACGACCGAACGTTCGAGGCGGTCTACTTCCGTCCGTTCAATTTCAAGGCGGACGACCCGGCCAGAAAGAATCATTCCGTCCAATATGTTTCCAATCCCGATTACACCTGGCAACGGCTGCGGGCGGAAAAGCCCGGGCAGTACGAGAATCCCGTCTCCCCCGTCCCCGACCCCAACGGCTGGTTCCATGTCCGGATCATCGTCGCTCCCCCAACAGTCAGCGTGTTTGTCGACGGCGCAGCGGCCCCCTGCCTGACCGTGGATGCCCTGGGAGAAAGCCTCGGCGGCAAAGTCGGGTTGATGGTCGGAAACGGGTCGGGCGGCGATTTCACCGGTTTCAAGCTCACCCCATCCTCCGTCGCCCCTGGAGCCCCGCCCCGGCGCGCGCCGGCTCCGGTCTCCATGAATATTTTTCAAGCCGCCCAGGCCGGAAACCTGGAGCGGGTCAAGGCCCTGGTCGAAGGCGACCCGGCCCTGGCCGATTCCCGCAATCCCGGCGGCCGGACGCCCCTGATCATCGCCGTAGCAGGACGCCAGACCGCCGTGGTCGAATATCTCCTCTCCAAGGGGGCCGATATCAACGCCGCCGACAGCTTCCAAACAACGCCCCTCCTCATGGCCTGCGCGGCCGGCGCCCCGGTCGAAATCGTCCGCCTCTTGGTCGAAAAGGGAGCCGACGTCAACAGTGTGGCGAAATATTCCGGAAAGCCCCTCGACTCGGCCCTGGATGCCGGGAACGCCGAAATCATCGCGTACCTCGAGGCGAAGGGCGCCAAGGCCACGCCGCTGGATTTCGAGACTCACCGGCTGGCCCCAAACGTCCACCGGATCGCCTATCCCTGGGGAATGAGAAACAACGTCATCGTCTTTTCCGGGCCGGAGGGGATCCTCCTGCTCGATTCCGGTTTCAGCGAGCACGCCGTCCCCGCGCTTCGAAAGACAATCGGCGGTCTGGCTTCGGGCGACATCACGTTTCTCATCAACACCCATCTCCACGGCGACCACGTCGCCTCCAACGCCGTCGCCCCGGCCGGAGCCGCGGTGCTCAATGCGAAAAACCTGGACGGCCCGGATTCCAAGGGCCGGATCATCAAGGGCGGAAGCCCCTTCCGGGGAAC
>JAFGEN010000031.1 GCA_016931595.1 Candidatus Aminicenantota bacterium
ATGTTCCTGTCGGCCCAGACGACCGTCCTCAAGGTCAAGGTCCAGACGGCCAACGTCAGGTCCCAGCCCGATACAGGAGCCGCGGTCATCAAGCAGGTCAAGCTCGGCACGCTGCTCGAATCCAAGCAGAAAGTGGGCGACTGGTACGAGATCTCGGTGACCAACGAGCTGGGCGTCAGTTTGACCGCCTACATCAACGTCAATGTGGTCGATGTCGTCACCGGCGCCGCCCCGGCCCCCGTTCCCGAGGAGGTCCGGCCGGTCACCCCGCCGGTCGCGGCCGTCCAGCCGCCCCGGGCGGAGTCCCCGGTTCGGGATATGAGCTATGCCCCCGTGGCCGTCAACCGTGGCGGATTCAAGCTCATGGCCGCCTTTGCTAACGCGAGCCTTGCGGTTTCGGACAATATGCTCGATCCTTACGACGAGTGGAAAAAACCCCTGTCCGGATTCGCCGGAGGCCTGGGCTTCGAGACCGGCGGGACATTGGGGTTGGAGATCGACTTGATGTATCTCCCCAAGGGGATCCGGTATAAGGGCAGCGATTCCGGAGTCGATTTCGATATCAAGTTCATGTTCACCCAGATCAGCGTTCCGGTCCTTCTGAAATTCAACCTCCCGGTTCAAGGGATCAACCCATACATTCTGGGAGGCGGCGAGATCGCCTATGTCGCCCAGGCGAAATACACCTGGAACGTCACCGACGGCAGCAGTTCCGACAGCGGGGAACAGGACGTCAAAGAGGACGTGAACCAGATCGACTACGGACTGGTTTTCGGCGGGGGCATCGGCCTTCCCCTCGGCGGGATGAATCTTATCGTCGAAGCCCGATATCACATGGGAATGGCTAACCTGGGCAAGGATCCGGCGCCCGGGGATCCGACCGTCAAGTCGAACATGTTCCTGATCCTGGCCGGGTTCAAATTCTGAGGCTGAGACGGAGCCGTCCCGTCCCGGCTTGACGAGCGGGCTGTCGGGCACATTCAGGAGAGGGGTTGGCAGGCCGTCCGTTTTAGTTTACACTAATACTATCTTTTTGGTATGAAATGAACGTCGGGCTTTGCGGTCCCGATACCGCCCGGCCCGGGGAGTTGTATCCATGACGACCGCCGCGACGGCCGGGTTTTCGGCCAATGCCCTGCGCATCCTCAAGACCAGGTATTTCCTCAAGAACGAGAAGGGGGATCTGGTCGATAAGACCCCGGCCGACCTGTTTCTTCGAGTCGCCCGGGCGGTGGCCGAAGCCGAACGGACGGCCCGCGACCGGGAGATTTGGGCCAAGCAGTTCTTCGACCTGATGATGGCCCGGGATTTTCTGCCGAACAGCCCCACCCTGACCGGGGCCGGCCGGGACATGTGCCTCAGCGCGTGTTTTGTCCTTCCCATCGAGGATTCGATGGAGTCGATCTTCGACACGGTCAAGAATGCCGCCCTCGTCCATAAGGAGGGCGGGGGAACGGGGTTCGATTTCAGCCGGCTTCGGCCGAAAGGAAGCTTCGTCAACAGAACCCAGGGCGTCGCTTCCGGCCCCATTTCCTTCCTCAAGGTCATCGATGCGGCGACCGAGGCGGTCAAGCAGGGGGGGACGAGGCGCGGAGCCAACATGGGCATCCTCCGGGTCGACCACCCCGATATCGAGGAATTCATCTTGATGAAGAAGGGCGGGAAAAGCGCCGGCAATTTCAACATTTCCGTGGCCGCCACCGACGTATTCATGGAGGCCGTCCGCAAGGGGACGAGCTATGAAATCGTCGACCCCCTGAAGAAAAAAGCCGTCGACCGCAAGGATGCCCGGCGGATTTTCCGGATGATCGTCGAATCGGCCTGGGCCATCGGTGATCCCGGCTTGATCTTCATCGACCGGATCAACAAGTCCAACCCGACTCGGGCCCTCGGCCCGATCAGCGCGACGAATCCCTGCGGCGAACAGCCGCTCCATCCCTACGAGTCCTGCAATCTGGGCTCTATCAACCTGGCCAATTTTTTTGATTCCGCCAAGCCAGACGGCTTCGACTGGGAGCGATTGGCCGAAGTGATCCGCGCCGCCGTCCGTTTTCTGGACGACGTGATCGACGTCAATCAATACCCCCTGCCCCAGGTCGAGGAGATGTCCAAAGCCAACCGCAGGATCGGTCTCGGGATCATGGGCTGGGCCGACCTTCTCCTCTTAAAAGGGAGTCGGTACGATGCCCCGGAAGCCCTGGCCCTGGCCGAAAAGGTCGGGGCGTTTCTCCGGGCGGAAGCCGCCGCCGAGTCCGCCCGTCTGGCCAAAACGCGCGGCAATTTTCCGAACATCGGCAAGTCGGTATATAAGGGTCGGCGAATGCGCAACGCGACGGTCTTCACCATCGCCCCGACCGGGACCATTTCCCGGATCGCCGGTTGTTCTTCCAGCATCGAGCCCGTTTTCGCCTTCGAATTCACCTCCCGCATCATGGATGCCGAGATCAAGGACGTTCATCCGATTTTCGCCGCGTGGAAAGAGAAGAATCCGGAGGCCAAGCTCCCGGATTATTTCGTCACGGCGCACGACATTTCCCCCGAGGGCCATCTGAAGACCCAGGCCGCCTTCCAGAAACACGTCGATAATTCCGTTTCCAAGACGATCAACCTGCCCCATGAGGCAAGCCTCAAGGATGTCGAGGCCGCATATCTCCAGGCTTACAACCTGGGAACCAAGGGCATCACGATCTACCGCGACGGCTGCCGCGAGGAGCAGGTCCTGGTCAAGGCCGGAACGCCGGCTGCGCGCCTTCCCGAGGAGCGGCCGGACACACTGACCTCGGTGACGGACAAAATCAAAACCGGGTTCGGCAACCTCTACATCACCATCACGTTCTTCAACCAGAAACCCTTCGAGGTGTTCGCCTCGATCGGAAAAAGCGGCTACTCGACCATGGCCGACGCCGAAGCCATCGGCCGGCTGATTTCGCTGGCCCTGCGCAGCGGCGTCGACCCGAAGGAGCTGGTTTCCCAGCTCAAGGGAATCGGCGGTTCGGAGCCGGTCTTCACCGAGGGAGGGCTGGTGACCTCGATCCCGGACGCGGTGTCCCGGGTCCTGGAGCGCCACTTCGGCGGGGCCAGGAACGGCTCCCGGGACATGTTCCAATCCCAGTGCAAACAGTGCGGAGCGACCCTGCCGGACGAGAAGTGCCCGGTCTGCCCCAACTGCGGCTGGAACAAGTGTTCGTGACGGCGGGCTCATCCCGGAGCGGTATCACCTCGGGGATTGGCGGCGACAAACGCCCCTGCTTCGGGTCCTGCCGAGGAGTGCCCATCCTCGCGCCACCCATCCCCCCGTGGGACCCCTGGCGCTGCGGGTGGGCACCCCTCGTCACCCGGGCGCCGAGGGGCGTTACCTTGTCACTCCACTCCTCGTTGATCGTTCCCCGGATCTTCGCCCGCCGTCACGTTAGCGCTTGACATTTATACGAATAAACCCTATAAATTCTATAGGAATTAAATTTTCCTGGTCCCGCACTGCTCGCCGGCTGGAAAAATCGCCCCGAAGGGACTATATTAGAGGAACCCAAAAAGGAGATTTTCATGAAAGAGAAAGTCGAAGCGGCCTTGAATAAAGTCCGGCCCCAGCTTCAGATGGACGGCGGAGACGTCGAGCTCGTCGGAATCGAAGAGGACGGGACTGTCAAAGTCCGCCTGAAAGGCGCCTGCGGCGGCTGCCCGATGTCCCAACTGACCTTGAAGATGGGGATCGAGCGGATCCTTAAAAAGGAAGTCCCCGAGGTCAAGGAAGTCGTCTCCGTTTGACCCGTTCCTTTCGCGCCGGCCGATGAAACGCATCTATCTCGACCTTATCGCGGCCGCGCCGGTCGTTCCGGAAGTTTTGGACGAAATGCGTCCTTTCCTGGAGACGCATTTCGGCAATCCCCAGAGCCTCCACTCCGACGGTCAGGTCGCGGCTGAAGCCGTTGACGCCGCCCGGGAGCGCGTGGCCGCCCTGATCGGGGCCGATCCGGGCGAGGTCATTTTTACGGCCAGCGGCACCGAAGCCAACAACCTGGCGGTCAAAGGCCTGGCCCAGGGTCAGAAAGCCAAGGGAAAACATATCGTCGTCTCGGCCATCGAGCATTCCTCGGTCCTGAACGCGGTTAAAACCCTTGAGAGGTCCGGGTTCCAGTCGACCCTCGTCCCCGTCGACGGGGACGGACGGGTCGATCCCGCCGAGGTTGTTCGGGCTCTGCGCCCGGAAACTATCCTCGTCTCGGTCATGACGGCCAACTCCGAGGTTGGAACGGTTGAGCCGATCGAGGAGATTGTCCGCGCCGTCCGGGCCGCATCTTCCGGCGTCCTCATCCACACGGATGCGGTCGCAGCCGCGGGCCATATCCCCCTCGACGTCAACGCCCTGGGAGTCGACGCTCTCAGCCTCAGCGGCAACGTCTTCTCCGGTCCGAAGGGGATTGCCGCCCTTTTCCTGAAGAAAGGACGGAAACTGGTCCCCCAGATCGAGGGAGGCGTCCAGGAAGGCGGACGGCGGGGAGGGTCGGAGAATGTCGCCGCGATCGTCGGGATGGGAGCGGCGGCCCGACTGGCCGCCGCGTCGATGATCGAGCGCTCCGCCCGGATGACGGTCTTCCGGGACCGCCTCTTCGACGGCTTGATCCGGTCCGTCGAACGGGTCCGGCCGACCGGGTCCCGGACCAGCCGGCTTCCATACCACGCCAGCGTCTGCGTCGAGTTCGTCGAAGGAGAGGCGATGCTCCTCGGTCTCGATTTCAAGGGAATCGCGGCCTCGAGCTTCTCGGCCTGCACCTCGAAATCCCTCAAGGTCTCGCACGTCCTCCTGGCTATGGGATTGGACCATGCCCTGGCCCAGGGTTCCCTGATTTTCAGCCTGATCGATACGACGACGCCCGGGGACATCGATCAAGTGCTCGAGGTCTTTCCTTCGGTCATCAAGCGGCTGAGGGACATGTCCCCCCTTTATACGGATTATTTGAAGGAGTCCGGACGATGATGTATTCCGATAAGGTCATGGACCATTTCCAGAACCCGCGGAACGTGGGCACTCTCCCCGACGCCGACGGCGTCGGCCAGGTGGGCAATCCGGTCTGCGGCGACATGATGACGTTCTACGTAAAGGTGAAGGACGACCGATTGACCGATGTCAAATTCCAGACCTTCGGCTGCGGGGCGGCCATCGCCGTTTCGAGCATGGTCTCGGAGATGGCCGTCGGAAAGTCGGTCGACGAGGCGATGTTCATCACCAACGAGATGGTGGCCGAGGAGCTCGGCGGCCTGCCCAAAAACAAGCTGCACTGCAGCAACCTCGGGGCGGACGCCCTGCATGCCGCCCTGGAAAACTACCGGGAACGGCGGACCGGAGCGGCATCCGGCCCCAAGGTTATCGGGGCTCACGAGCACGAGGAACACAGGGAACCTCTTGATCACTGCCCCTATTGTTCCGGTCCGGTGGTCAACCTCCCGAACATGTGCTCGTGCAAGAAATGCGACCTGGACCTGGTCGAATGCGGCCACTGCCACCTCTACACGAACAAGGCCGATACGACCTGCTCCCACTGCGGCGCCCAGCTCGAACCATGAATCCGGCGGATGCGGTCAAGACCCTGGCCCGGGAACGGGGGGCCGTGATCCTCGCCCACAACTACCAGCGCCCGGAGGTTCAGGACGTCGCCGATTTTATCGGAGATTCGCTCGAGCTCAGCCGGAAGGCGGCGGCGGTCGAGGGCCGAACGATCGTTTTCTGCGGTGTCCTGTTCATGGCCGAGACAGCCGCCGTCCTCGCGCCGGATAAGACCGTGCTTCTTCCCGACGAAGGCGCGGGCTGTCCCATGTCCGACATGCTCCCCGCCGAAGACCTTGTCGAATGGAAAAAGCAGTATCCCGGCCGGCCGGTCGTCCTTTATGTCAACACCTCGGCCGCGGCCAAGGCCGAATGCGACATCTGCTGCACCTCGGCCAACGCAGACCGGGTCATCAACTCCCTCCCGGATCCCGAAGTCCTCTTCGGCCCGGACAAGAACCTGGCCGCCTGGACCCAGAGACACTCGGCCAAGAAGATCATCCCCTGGGACGGGTACTGTCATGTCCACCAAGGCATCCGGGCCAAGGACATCCGGGCTTCCCGCGACCGGCATCCCGGGGCGGTCGTCTGGGCCCACCCCGAATGCCGTCCCGAGGTCCTGGACCTGGCCGACCGGGTGCTTTCGACCGGGGGGATGGTCCGCGAAGCCGTCGGCAACACGGCCGCCGATGTCATCATCGCGACCGAGTGCGGAATGATCCATCGCCTAGCCAAGGACCACCCCTCGACGAGCTTCCACCCCGTCAAAGATATGGCTGTCTGTCCAAATATGAAGAAGATCACCCTCCCGAAGATCGTCGCGGCCCTGGAGGCGATGGCTCCGAAGGTGACCGTCCCGGAAGGGATCGCCGCCCGGGCTCGCCGGGCGATCGAACGGATGATCCGGCTGTAGTAAAAAGGAGGAGCCATGCCTTTTCATTCCAAGATGAAGCCGGCGGATGTGTATCCGGTCGCGATCCGGTCGGAGATCGATGCGGCCGAAATCTACCGCAGCCTCCGCGATATGGTCCGGAACGAGGCCCTGCGGGAGAAGCTGAATTTCCTGGCCCGGGAGGAGGACCGGCACAAAGCCATCCTGGAGCGGCTGTTCAAGGACCATTTCCCCGGGCGGGCCCTGCTCGTTCCGGCCTCGGGGCGGAAACCGAAGAAAGCCGTCAAACTGAATGATGCCGCCTCTGTCCTGGAACTCTTCCAGCTGGCGATGGTCAAGGAAAAGGAAGCCGAGGACTATTATCGGGCGGCCAAAGCCGCGGCCGATGACGCCCAGTCCCGCCGGATCCTCGATTACCTCGCCCGGACGGAACGGAGCCATTACTTCATGCTCCGCTCGGAAATCGACCTCCTGGAACGGTTCCCGGACTATTACAACGCCGACGACGCCCACGAGGGCCAGGACCTGTTCCATATCGGCGCCTGATGCCAGCTCCGGACAAGGACCGCGTCCTCGAGATCATCCGGGTCCTCAAGAAGACGTATCCGGACCCGAAGCCGTTTCTCCATTTCCGGACGCCGATGGAAATTCTTGCGGCCACGATCCTTTCGGCCCAGTGCACGGACAAGCAGGTCAACCTCGTCACGCCCGCCCTGTTCCGGAAATATCCCGACGTCCGGTCTTACGCCGAAAGCGACCCGGCCGAGTTTGAGAACGACATCCGTTCGACCGGCTTTTTCCGGAACAAAGCCAGGAGCATCCGGTCCGCGGCCCGTAAAATCCTCGACGACTTCGGCGGGGACGTTCCCTCGACCATGGACGGGCTCCTGACCCTTCCCGGGGTCGCCCGCAAGACGGCCAATATCGTCCTTCAAGCGGCTTTCCACAAAGCCGAGGGCATCGCCGTCGACGTCCATGTCTTCCGGGTCAGCCGGCGGCTGGATTTAAGCGCGGCGCCGAACCCGGAAAAAGCCGAGCGGGATCTGTTGGCGGTCGTTCCCCGGGCCCACTGGGGGAATTTCAACTTCTGGGTCGTCAGCCACGGCCGGGCGGTCTGCCAAGCCCGGAAACCGGGCTGTCTTTCGTGCCCCCTGCGGGCTTTGTGCCCGTTCCCTGTTTCGAATACAATGCCGTTATGAAATCTTCCGCCCCGGACTCCGTTCCGGCCCGCGCCGCCCGCCTCTGGTCCTCTCTGGGAGAACATCGCGTCGCCTGCGCCCTGTGCGCCCACCGCTGCGAGATCGAGCCTGGCGAAACCGGAATCTGCGGTGTCAGGGAAAACCGGGAAGGCAAGCTCGTCACCCTGGCCTACGGCCGGGTCGTGGCCGCCTCGCCTGATCCGGTCGAAAAGAAGCCGTTCTTCCATGTCTTCCCCGGGACGGCGTCGTTTTCCATCGCCGCGGCCGGCTGCAACTTCCGCTGCGGATTCTGCCAGAACTGGAGGATCTCCCAGTCGCGGGGGAGCGGGGGGGCGCCCCTGGAAAGCCGCGCCCTCTCTCCCGAGGGGGTTGTTCGGCTGGCCCGGGCGGCCGGATGCCGGAGCATCTCCTACACCTATACCGAACCGACCATCTTCTTCGAATACGCTCTGGACACGGCCATTCTGGCCCGGGCGGCCGGGATGTTCAACACGTTCGTGACCAATGGCTTCATGACCGCCGAAGCTCTCAAGGTGATCCGCCCCTTTCTCGACGCGGCCAACGTCGACTTGAAAGCCTTTCGGGAAGAAACCTACCGGGACGTCTGCGGCGGTCGCCTCCAGCCTGTCCTGGACAGCATCGTCTTGATGCGGAGGCTGGGGATCTGGGTCGAAGCGACGACCCTGATCGTTCCGGGGCTCAACGACGGCGATGAGGAACTCGGCGAGATCGCCCGGTTCCTGGCCGGTGTCGACCGAAATATCCCCTGGCACATCAGCCGCTTTCACCCCGACTATGAGTACCTGTCCGCTCCGGCCACGCCGCTTCAGACGCTGGCCCGGGCGGCTGAAATCGGCCGGGAAAAAGGACTCCGGTTCATTTACCCGGGGAATATCGCCGGCGAGGGAGAGCCGACCGTCTGCCAGGGCTGTCGGTCGAAGCTCATCCGCCGGCGGGGTTTCGAGGTTGTGGAGAACCTGCTGATTAACGGCCGCTGCTCCCGCTGCGGCGAGACTCTGCCCGGCCTGTTCACCGGGCCGGCCGCCGTTCCCATTCCGCTCTGAGGAGGTTTCCCATGCTCAGGATGTTGGAAGTCGTCGGAACGTCTCCCGAGGGTTTCAGCGAGGCCGTCCGGTCGGCCGTCGAGGAAATCGTCCGCTCCGGCCATGCGGCCCACTTTTTTCAGGTCGTCGAACAGCGCGGTTCGGTCCGCGAAGGCCGGATCCGGGAATTTCAGGTTGTCCTCAAAGTGGCCGTCGAGAGCAACGATATGCCTGTTTGATCGATGAAGGTCGTTTTAGCCGGGTACAATGTCGAC
The DNA here is from genome assembly GCA_016931595.1 of Candidatus Aminicenantota bacterium. GTDB lineage: Bacteria > Acidobacteriota > Aminicenantia > Aminicenantales > UBA4085 > JAAZPG01. Next base: position 8,952 of record JAFGEN010000031.1, read on the forward strand.
CGGGAGGCTTTGGACGAGGTCCGTCGGTTCGCCCCCGGCCGTCTCGACCTCACCCCCGAGACGCTTTCGGCCGCTTATGCCCGCATATCCCGCGATCCCCGGCCGGTGGAGGAACTCCGTCAAGCCGCCAGGTCCGAGGTGGACAAGGCCCGGCGCTCCAACCGGACCATCATCTTCAAGATGGGCCACCACTCGGTAGCCGAGCATGCCGTCTTCAATTTCGACATCGGCGGCGTCAGCCGGCTGGCGATCGAGGAAATCGAGAAATTCCGCCTCTGCTCGTTCACCGAGAAGTCGCAGCGATACATCAAGCTCGGCGACGATTACGTCGTGCCGGAGGAGATCGTCCGGTCGGGGAAACGGCCGCTGTTCGAGACGACGATCCGAGCCCAGAACGCCCTGTATCATGCCCTGTATGCGAAGCTGAAGCCGCACGTGTTCGCGGCCAATCCGGAGGCGGCGGCCGACCCCGGCCGCCACGCCCTCCTCGATGGCTGGGCCAAGGAAGATGCCCGTTATGCCGTCAGCCTGGCCACGGAAGGCCAGCTCGGGCTGACGGTCAACGCCCGGAACCTCGAGCTGATGATCCGCCGCTTCGCCGCCCATCCGTCGGCCGAAATCCAGGCTCTCAACCGGATGCTGGCGGAAGAAGCCCGCCGCGTCGCTCCGTCGATTGTCCTGTTTACAGAGGCGACGCCCTTTGATGCGGAGACCGCCGCGTCGTTCCGGGAGCGGGCCGAAGACGTCCTCGGCCGAGGCCGGACTCGGCCGGCCAGGGTCCGGGGGCCCGCCCGGGAGCCGGCTGTCCGTTTAATCGAAGCGACGCCGGACGGAGACGACCGCATTCTGGCCGCCCTGCTTCATGCGTTCGGGGGACGGGCTTATGACCGCGGACGGGCTGAAATCCGGAGGCTGTCCGTCCGGGAGAAACGGGCGCTTTTCCTCACCGTCTTCGAGCGCATGGAATTCTATGATTTCCCGCCCCGCGAATTCGAACACGGCGTCCTGACGTTCGAATTGACCGTCTCGGCCTCGTGTTTCGCCCAGATCAAGCGCCATCGCATGGCCACCCTTACCGTCCAGGACTATGACCCGTCCCTGGGAGCGACCGTCCCGCCGTCGATCGAGGCGGTCGGGGAAGGCTCCGCTTTCCGGGAGTTGATCGCCCGGACGGGGCTTGCTTACGCCGTCCTTAAGGAGGAGGCGGGAACGGCGGCGGCCTACGTTCTGACCAACGCCCACCGCCGCCGCGTTTTGCTCAAGGTCAATCTCCGCGAGCTTTATCACATCTCGAGACTGCGGGAGGACGCCTCGGCCCAGTGGGATATCCGGCGCGTTTCGGCCGGGATGGCTCGGCTGGCCAGGGCACGGTTTCCCCTGGCCGGGATCCTCTTAGGCGGCAAGGATGCTTACCCGGAGCTCTATCGGAAAATCTTTGGCCGTCTCCCGGCGGTGGTTCCGCCGAAGACATGATGAAATCGCTTCCGTGGATTCGGCCCGTCGGCTTTATCCTTTGACGACGACCCGGTGAATCTTTTTCTTGCCGGCCTTGAGGATCATCCCGTCGGGGCCGATGTCCCTGAGGGTCAAAAGGCGAGCCAATGTGTCGACCCGTTCGTCGTTGACCGAGAGGCCGCCCTGGGCGATCAACCGTTTGGCCTCGCCTCGGGACGGGGTCAGGCCGACTTCGGTGAAAAGCTCGGCTGGAACGATTCCGGCCTCGAGCCGCTCTCGGGAAACGGCCGTCGTCGGGAGTGAGGCGAAGTCTTTTCCGCCGAATCCTCCGAAGGCCGCCGTCGAGGCCGCCCGGGCTTCCCGGGCCGCCCCCTCCCCGTGGGTGAGGACCGCGGCTTCGTAGGCCAGGACGCGCTTGGCCTCGTTGATTTCGCTCCCGCCGAGAGCCTCGAGCCGCCGGATTTCGTCCAGCGGGAGAAGCGTGTAGAGCCGGAGGAACCGGCCGATGTCGCGATCGTCGGCATTGATCCAGTACTGGTAGAAATCGTAGGGACTGAACTGCCCGCCGTCCAGCCAGACGGCGCCCTGGGCCGACTTTCCCATTTTGGCCCCGGCCGAGGTGGTCAGGAGGGGGAAGGTCATGGCCTCGACCGCGGCCCCTTCGACCCGGCGGATGAGGTCGACTCCGGCCAATATATTGCCCCATTGGTCGTCCCCTCCCATTTGGAGAGAGCAGCCGTGGCTCCGGAAGAGCGTCAGGTAGTCGTAGGCCTGGAGGAGCTGGTAGTTGAATTCGATGAACGAGAGGCCTTTTTCCAGGCGGATTTTATAGGCTTCGGCGGCCAGCATCCGGTTGACGCTGAAGTGGCGGCCGATGTCCCGGAGAAAAGCGATGTAGTTCAGCGGCCTGAGCCAGTCGGCGTTGTTGAGGGCCAGGGCCCTGTCGCCGTCGAACTTGAGGTACCGGTCAAGCTGAGCTCGGATGGCTTCGCCGTAAGACCGGATGGTCTCCTCTGTGAGCATCTGCCGCATCTCGGTCCGGCCGCTGGGGTCGCCGACCATGGTCGTGCCGCCGCCGATCAGGGCGATGGCCCGGTGGCCGGCCCGCCGGAGATGAACCATGGCCATGATTGGAACCAGGCTCCCGGCGTGAAGGCTGGGAGCGGTGCTGTCGTAGCCGATATAGAACGTCACCTGTTTTTCGCCGAGCATTTTACGCACGGCGGCTTCGTCGGACACCTGGGCAATGAATCCGCGGTCCTTCAGTTCGTCAAAGATCGATCCGGTCACGGCGTTCCACTCCTCTGGAATGCTCTTTTATAGCATATGATGCCCGCCCGGACAATCACGGTCCCGCCACTGGGCCGCGGCTATCGCGAACAGATGAAAATCTGGGTGAAATAGAACACGCCGAGACCGCCGTCCCAAGCGGCGCCGACGCCGGACACGTCGAAATTTCCGAGGATGTTGTCCCGGTGCCCGGAGCTGTCCATCCACAAGGAGACGGCCAACTCGGCGTCCGAGGCGTAGGCGATGTTCTCGGCCCCCGCCGAGGCCGGAATGACTTGGGTGATCCGGGCGAACCGGTCGGAGAAGCCGTCATGGCCGAATGGCACCCGGCCTTCGGCCATGTCCAGGCTGTGCTGTTTTGCCTCGGCCGCGATGACGTCGTTCCAGGTCAGGGGCTCCAGCCCGGATTCCAGGCGTTCGGCGTTGACCAAGTCGAAGACCCTCAGGGCGAGTTCGTCCGAATCCTGGGGAATCAGGTCGCGGAGGAGATAATCGCAGCCGGCCGAGACGAGCAACAATGATGCGAGGGCCGCGAGACTTGGAACCCGTCCTCTTTTCCTCATTCCGGCGTCGTTCCTCCGGAGAAGACACGATCCTAGCCGCGGCGGGCCGGCTTGCGGCGATACATGTCCTGGTCGGCCTCGCGCAGGCACTCCTCGATATTCCTATCCTCGGAATCGTAGACGGCGGCTCCCAGGCTGGCGCTGATTTGAAGGGACTGCCCTTTGAACCGGAAATCGGCCGCCGCCGTTTTAGCCGCGATCCCTTGACAGAAAATCCGGGCTCCGTCCATCCCCGTCTCCGGAAGCAGGAACAGAAATTCGTCCCCGCCCCAGCGGGCGACCGAGTCCTGGGCCCGGATCGAGCGGGAAAACAATTCCGCCGCGGCCTTCAGGAGGTAATCCCCGGCATCGTGGCCGACGGTATCGTTGATGGTCTTGAACCCGTCGATGTCGGCCATGATGAGGGCGAACGGCTTCCGCCCGCGGGCGAACCGCGACTTTTCTCTCTCGATCACGCCCAGGGCTGCGCGGCGGTTGGGAAGACCGGTCAGGGGGTCGTGCCTGGCCAACTCCTCGGCCCGCAGATAGGCCTCCTCCAGCTTGGCCTGCTGGGCCGTGATCTTGGCGTTGGCCTCCTCGAGGCGGCGGTTGGCCCGCGATTTGAAAAGAAACCGATTGTAGAGCACACCGGCCAGGATCAGGACGAGGAGAGCGGTGAAGAACAGAAAATTCCGCTGGCTGCGCTGCTTGGTCAGGGCCAGGGCGCCGAGCTCCTGCTCCCTCCTCAGGCTCTCGTTTTCCCGCCGGCCTTTTTCCACCTCGTAAAGCGTCTGCATCTCGGCGATTTGCTTGGATTTTTCCCGGGTGAAAAGCTGCTCCCATGTTTCCTGGTAGCCATGATACTCGGCCAGGGCCCGCGGATAGTCGCCCATCGCCTCAAAGGTGGCGGATAAATGACGGCGGGTTTCCGCGGCCAGCGGTTCCAGGCCGGATTTTTCGGCCAGCGCCCGGGCCTCTTTGAGTCCGGCTGCGCTCTCTTCGAGGCGTCCCGTCCGGCGCTGGGCGTCGGCGATGTTCTGCAGGGCGATGATGATGGTCCGGGCGTTGTTGAGTTTTCGGCCGATGGACAGGGACTCCCGGAGATAAGGAAGAGCCCGGGCGGGACGGTCCATCTCCAAGTGCAAGACGCCGATGTCGTTGAGAACGTTGGAGAGAATCTCGATATCGCCGTTGTCCCGGGCCAGCTTCAAGGCCTCTTCCTTAGACGTCGCCGCCTCGGCATATTGACCGCTGAATACCTGGACGTTGCCGATCTCATTCTGGGCCATGATGACCTGGGGCGTGTTACCGGAGCTTTGGGCTGTGTCGCGGGATTTGAGGAAATAGGACATCGCCAGGTCGTAGTTTTTCAGGTCGCGATGGGCATATCCGAGCAGGTAGGCGCTCGAGGAGATGAGCGTCGGATCGTCGCCCTTCTCGGCCGCGGACAACGCCCGGAGAAGGACCTCTACGGCCCGGTCGTATTCCCCCAGGATGATCTGGGCCGTTCCCAGGTTGATGAGCAGAGCAACGGTCGGCGGGATGTTTCCATGTTCCTTGAGGATGGAGATGGCTTCCTCGTATGTGGCCAAGGCCGAGCGGTAATCCTGGCGGGCCTGTTCCCTCGAGCCCCGGAGGATCAGCGCCTCCTCCAGATGTCGGAGCGTTCCAAGGCGGTCGTGCCGGGGATCGTTCAGGCGGAGTTTCAATTCCTCGATGGTCGCATTCCGTCCCTGGAGGATTCCGGCGGCTGCGAAAAGAAGGATGGCGGCAAGGGCGCGTTTTCGTCGGCGGGGGATCGAACCGTCGCCCTTCACAGAACGATCATAGGACGGTCTTTCGGCCGTGTCAATCGGCCCCCGGCCCCCTTTGGATGGAGGAAGTGCGCTTCAAGCCCGGAGGAGGACGCCGAGATTACGCCTGAGAATCGGATGGAAATCGACCGGGGTGACGTCGGGAAACAGCCGGAGGCGGTCGCGGAGGAGGGCCGTCAGGGGCTCGTCCGGCTTATTCCCGAGAATGTTTCGGGTGTGCTCCTCGGTCACGGCATCCAGGGCGATGCGGAGTTCCGGGATGCGCCTGTTTTCCGGGCAGATGTCCTGGCACTTCATGCAACCCATCAGGGCATGGTGCATGCTCGGGAGGATCCAGTTGGGGAATTCTCCGGGTCTTTCATTGAAAAGCGTGATGCATCGGCCGGCATCGACGGAGAACGCCGTCCGGCCGATGGCCCTGGTGGGACAGGCGTTGAGGCACAAATGACACCCGCGGCACTCCCCCAGAAGTCCGATTTCGCCCAGGGCGTCTCCGGCAAGGGTGGCGTCCGTGGCGAAGGCGTGGAGGAGGCAATCGCTTCCCATCCCCTCGACGAAGATGAGATTGTTCCGGCCCATTGTCCCCAGCCCGCTCCGGCCGGCCAGGTATTTCAGCGGGACGCGCTTGGAGACGGGGACCAGGCGCCCTGCCGCGCCCTTGAGTATGTCCTTCCGGATAACCCCTTTGAGCTTGTCCTCCGTCCAGTCGTCCTGAAAGTATTGAAACGGGACGAGGACGCGGCGCACGGTCTTGTTCACGGTGAATTCGACCTCGGCCGATTTGGCGAATGTGGCCAGGACGATGACGCTTCCCGTTTGGGGGATGCCGGCCGGCAGGTTGAAATCCAGCGGTTTCATGGCCGTCCGGAAGAGGGGATTCCGGCTGTATCCGTCGCCGGCTTCATAAGCCTTGAAATCTTCCGCCAAGCCGCCCCAAGCCGAAAGCGGAATGATTTTATGGCGGTATGCGGGAATATCGGATTCGGAAATCGGCCTCCGGAAACGCCCCCGGCC
>JAFGEN010000254.1 GCA_016931595.1 Candidatus Aminicenantota bacterium
CTGGTCCGAAACGAGCAAATCGAAAGCTTCCTTCGGTCGGAGATCGAGAGGTCGACCCCGAACCTGGCCTCCTACGAGCGGATCAAGAAAGTCGCCATCCTCGACCATGAGTTCGATATCGAGCGGGACGAGATCACCCCGACCCTGAAAGTCAAGCGGAACATCATCGAGAACCGCTACCAAGACCTGATCGAGGGAATGTACAAGGACGACCTGGGCTGACCGGGGCCCGGGCGTCAGTCGGAGGAAGAATCGTCTTTCCGGTTCGGGTCGTCGACGGGCCCCTCGGGGTCGGCTTCGGCCGCCGGTTTCCGGTGATAGAGAATCCGTCCGCAGGCCTCGCAGGTGATGATTTCTTTCATCGCCCAGAGGTCGTCGAGCATCTGGGGCCGGACCCGCAGCTGACAGATCGAGCAGAAATCGTCGGTGACGGGGGAGAGGGCGATGCCGGCCGTTTTCCGGGCGATCCGCTGGTAGAGCGACAACTGGTCGGGAGGGATCCGGGGGAGAAGGGCGGTCCGGATCTTTTCCAGGGCGGCTTTCCTTTTCTCGGTCTCCTTCTGCTCGGCCAGAATCCGGTCCTGCTCGGACTTGAGCCTTCCTTCTTCCTCAGCCTGCTTCTTGAGGGCCGACTTGATTTCCTTCTCGATGTCGTCGGCCGCGATCATTTCGTTGAGGATGTCCTCCTCGATCTTGGCGACCCGGTGGTCGGTTTCCTCGATCTCCTTGAGGAGAGTCGAGTACTCCTTGTTGGTCTTGACGTCGTTCAGCTGGCGCTTGTATTTGGCCGTTTGCTCCCGGAGGCTTTTGACCTCGCTCTCCATCTCCCGGCGCTTCTTCTGATTGCCGGCGAGCTTGTCCTTGCTTTCGGACACGACGGCCTCGGTCGCCTTGATTTCGGAGTCGATGTCCTTGATTTTCTGGGGAATCGCCTCGATCTCGGCGTTGACCACCGCGATTTCGGAGTCGACTCCCTGGAGCTGAATGAGCGTATCGAACGAAATATCCACCTGCGGTCCTCTCGATCAAGTGGGCCTACCAGGATTCGAACCTGGGACAGACCGGTTATGAGCCGGGAGCTCTTCCGCTGAGCTATAGGCCCTTTGGCCCTTTATATCAAAATCGGAGAGGAGACGCAACCGGACCGCCGGCCGGGCGCCCAAAACGGCGGGGGGCGCCGCTCAATTGAAGCCGTTGGTGAAGGACCGGAGCTTCTTGGACCGGCTGGGATGCTTGAGCTTCCGGAGCGCCTTGGCCTCGATCTGCCGGATGCGCTCGCGGGTGACCTTGAACTGCTGGCCGACTTCTTCGAGGGTGTGTTCGTTGCCGTCGCCCAGCCCGAACCGCATTTTCAGGACCTTGGCTTCCCGCTCGGTCAGGCTCTTGAGGGCCTCCTCGATCTGCTCCCGCAGGTTGATGTGGATCACGGCGTCGGGCGGGGAGGGCATGACCTTGTCCTCGATAAAATCCCCGAGGTGGCTGTCCTCCTCCTCGCCGATGGGCGTTTCCAGCGAGATCGGCTCCTGGGCGATCTTGATGATCTTCCGGACCTTGCCCACGGGCAAGTCCATCTTCTTGGCGATCTCTTCGCTGGTCGGTTCCCGGCCGATTTCCTGGACGAGCTGCCGGCTGATCCGGATGAGCTTGTTAATCGTCTCGATCATGTGGACCGGAATGCGGATGGTCCGGGCCTGGTCGGCGATGGCCCGGGTGATGGCCTGGCGGATCCACCAGGTCGCGTAGGTCGAGAACTTGTAGCCGCGGCGGTACTCGAACTTGTCCACGGCCTTCATCAAGCCCATGTTCCCCTCCTGGATCAGGTCCAGGAACTGGAGGCCGCGGTTGCTGTATTTTTTGGCGATGGAAACGACCAGCCGGAGGTTGGCCGCGACCAGCTCCTTCTTGGCCTGGTCGCTGATCTTTTTTCCGGTCGTGATCGCTCGGATGATCTTGCGGAGGTGGGGGGCGTCGAGGCCGATCTCCTTCTGGGCAATCCTGAGGCTTCGACTGATTTCCCGGGCCTGGGGCTCGAAGTCGGGGGCCGGTTTCTTCCTCTTGGATTTCTGCTTGAGGGCCTCGACCTCCTCCCTCCTCTCCTCCAGGTCGTTGATCACCCGGAGGCGGGTTCGGAGGATATCGATGATCCGCTCCTGCTGGGACGATCGCATGTTCAGGTCGCGGATCTGCTCGCTCATGGCCACGATGATCCGGGACCGGGTGAACACGTTCCGCTTCGTATTCGGAATCCGGTCGAGCTTTCGGCCGAAGTCCTTGATCTTCTTGATTTTCCCCAGGATGACCTTCTTCTTTTCCTCGAGCCGGCCTTCGGCGATGTCGTCCTCGCTGACGTCGAAAACCTCGGCGATGACCATCGGGTCAACCTTGATCCGTTCCTCCAGGGAGAGGACCTCGTTCAGAACGAGGCGGGTCTTGGAGAGGGCTTTGACGATGGCCTTTTCCCCGCGCTCGATCTCCCGGGCGATGGCGATTTCACCCTCCCGGGTCAGCAGCGAGATATTCCCCATTTCCCGGAGGTACAACTTGACCGGATCGGTCGTCCGTTCAAGCCCCTGGGTCGTGACGACCTCGTTTTTTCTCCGGCGGGGGACGAGCTCGCTCCCCTTGGTGTCGAGAATTTTGATCCCGTAATCGTCGATCGAGGTCAGGAAATCGTCGAAATTCCCCCCATGGTCAAGCTCGTCCTGGAAGGTCTTGTCGATGTCCTCGAACAGGAGGTAACCCTGTCGGCGCCCTTTTGAGATCAGCTCGGAGATTTCGTCTTTCGGCAATTTGGTGTCAGCGGCCACGCGCGGCTCCTTGGCGGCCGAATGTCCCCGTCGGCCCGCGGGATCTGCCCCGTCTTTCCTGGTCTTGCGTATAATTCATTGCTTCAAGGCGATGATTTGCCTGGTCAATTCCTGTTTCCGGCTCATCAGGGCGGCCAGAGCCGGCCCCGCTCCCGACTTCTCCTCCCGGGCGATGTCCGCCTGGATTCTCCGGATCTCGCCTTCCTTTCCCGCGATCCGCAGGGCGCAGAGACACTCCATGGCCTCCTCCAGGCACGGCGAGGCTCCCCGGTCGAGCATCGCATGCGACAGCTCCCGGGAAAGCTCGGGCCCGGAGCTTTTCTGGATCTCGCTCAGGACGAAATCCCGGTTTTTTTGGAAGGAGCCGAACATTATCTTAAAAATCGGCTCGCTTTTCAAGCCGGCCACGTCTTGTTCGGCCAATTCGGCGAAAATGTACGGCCGGAGCGATTTCTCCTCCATCAGGATTTGAAGGAGGCGTTTCTCGGCGGGGAAGAAGCTTTCGGCCCTTGCCTCGGCCTCGGCCGCCGCCTTGGTTCCCCGGGACAGGGTCCGCAGGATGGCTTCTTCGATCCCGAGGTGTTCGGAGGTTTGGCGGAGGAATTCCGACCGGACAACGGCGTCCGGGACGGCGTCGATCATCTCCATGACCGTCCGCAGGACCCGGGTTTTCACCTCGGGGACGTCCAGGCGCTTGCCCCGCGAGGCGTAATCGATGATGAAGGCGAGGGCCGTGGAGGCCGCGTCGTAAAGGACCCCGTATGCGGCCGGGCCCTTCTTCTTGAGGTAGCCGTCCGGGTCCAGGTTTTCCGGCAGGACGAGGACCCGGGTCTCCACCCCCTTGTCGAAAAATAGCGGAACGGCCCGGAAGGCGGCGGTCTGGCCGGCCGCATCGCCGTCATAGTTGACGACGACTTTCGGGGCGAAGCGCATGGCTAATCCGACCTGGTGGGGGGTGAGGGCCGTTCCCAGGGAGGCGACAACGTTCTTCCGGCCGGCCTGGTAGAGGGCCAGGAAGTCGGTATAACCCTCCACCAGGATGAACTCGCCGGTCTCGCGAATCTCGTCCTTGGTGAAGTTCAACCCGTACAGGAGATGGCCTTTCCGGTAGAGGAGGGTCTCGGGCGAGTTGAGATACTTCGGTTCCTGGTTGAACAGGGCTCGGCCGCCGAACGCGACCGTCTTCCCGGTCATCGTGAAAATCGGAAAGATCGCACGGCCCCGGAACCGGTCGTAATATTCGCCGGGACGCCGTCCGGGCAGGGCCAGGCCGGCCTTTTCCAGGACCTGGAGGGGGACGCCCTTGGCTTTGAAATGCCCGGTCAATCCGTCCCATGCATTGGGGGCGTATCCCAGCTGGAATTTCTCGATTATCTCATCGGACAAACCCCGGCCCTTGAGATAATCCAGGGCCTTCCGGCCTTCGGGCGTGGTTCGCAGGTTCTTTTTAAAAAATTCCAGGGTCCCGTCCATGACGCTCCGGAGCTGGTCTTCCAGCTGAAGAGCCTGGGGTGAGAGGCGCCGTTTTTCCGGCAGGGGAATGCGGTATTTTTCCGCGAGATGGACCAGGGCTTCCTGGAATCCGAGGTTTTCCTTCTCCATGACCAGGGTGAAAATGTCGCCCCCGGCGCCGCAGCCGAAGCAGTGATACAATCCCTTTTCCGCGTCGACGGTGAAGGAGGGGGTTTTTTCGCTGTGGAACGGGCAAAGGCCGACGTATTTTTTCCCCCGTTGGCGCAGGGCGGTATACTGACCGGCGAGTTCAACGATGTCGGCGGCGTCCCGGATTTGGTCGACGATTTCCATTTATGCCAGCCGTTAATGATCCACGCTAAAGGACAAAGGCCTCAGGA
>JAFGEN010000255.1 GCA_016931595.1 Candidatus Aminicenantota bacterium
ATATTCACTTTTTCCCCGCGGCTACATCAATCCTGCTCTTTTCCCTATTCTTAAAGGCATGTTTTAGGCGGCCGAAAGGCTCTTTTAAGGAGGAAAAACTTGCGAAAAAGCGACATATTGCTTTAAAAATCAATCATTTGTCTTGGGCCGCCCCCACCCCCCCCAACCTAAGACGGGAGGCGACCGTGGCTCCGATCTCAGACGGCAGAGGAATGACGACCGCTCCCGCCTCGGTCAGCTCCCGGACCTTGTCCTCGGCCCGGCCGACGTCCCCCTCGATGATCGCTCCGGCATGCCCCATCCGCCTCCCGGGCGGGGAGGCGAGACCGGCGATATAGGCGAACACAGGCTTGGGGTATCCGTTTTTGATGACGGCGGCCGCATCCTCCTCGGCCGTCCCGCCGATTTCTCCGATCATGACGACTGCGTCGGTCTCGGGGTCCGTCCGGAACATCTCCAGAAGGTCGACGAAAGACAGTCCGGTGACCGGATCGCCGCCGATGCCCACGGCCGTCGACTGGCCAAGCCCCGCGTCGGATATCTGTCTCACCGCTTCGTACGTCAGCGTCCCCGAGCGGGAGATGATGCCGATGCTTCCCGGCCGGTGGATGGGCCCGGGCATGATGCCGGCCTTGGTTTTTCCGGGCGAGATGATCCCCGGCGTATTCGGGCCGATCAAACGGGCCGCTGTCCCCGCCAGGAACTTTTTCACCCTGATCATATCCAAGACCGGGATGCCCTCGGTGATGACCACGATCAGGCCGATCCCGGCGGCCGCCGCTTCCATGATCGCGTCGGCGGCGGCAAACGGCGGGACGAAGACGACCGACACATCCGCTCCCGTCGCCGTCCTCGCTTCGGCGACGGTGTTGAATACGGGCCTATCCAGATTTAAACGCCCGCCCTTTCCGGGCGACACTCCTCCGACGATCCGTGTCCCGTATTCGATCATCCGCCCGGCGTGAAACGTCCCCTCTTTCCCGGTGAAGCCTTGGACGATGACGCGTGCGTCCGCGCCGGCGAGGATGCTCATGCTTTTCCCCCCCCAGTCGGCGCCGATGCCGCAATGCCGGCGGCTGCGGCCACGGCCTTGTCCGCTGCCTCGCCCATGGTTTCAGCGCTCTCGTACCTCAATCCCGAATCGGCCAGCAGAGCCCGTCCTTCCTCGGCGTTGGTCCCGTGGAACCGGACGATAAACGGCACCCGCACGCCTTTCTCCGCGGCCGCCCGAATGAGGCCCCGGGCGACCAGGTCGCAGCGGACGATCCCGCCGAAGATATTGACCAGGACGACCCGCATCGCCGGGTCGGCCAGGACGATCTCGAACGCCGTCTTGACCGAATCCTCCGATACGCCGCCTCCGATATCCAGAAAATCGGCCGGCTGTCCGCCGGCGGCTTGGATCAAGTCGGCTGTGGCCATGGCCAAGCCTGCCCCGTTGACCAGGCAGCCGATATCGCCGCCCAGGCGGACGTAATTCAGTCCGGCGCGCGCTGCGGCGGTCTCGACCGGGTCTGAGTCCGGGTCCTCGGCCGCGGTTTGAAATTCGGGATGTCGGAACAGGGCATTATCGTCGAGGACGATTTTCGCGTCCAGAGCCTGGAGGCGCCCAACGTCGGTCAGGACCAGGGGGTTGATCTCGACCAGCGTCGCATCGCATTCGAGAAGCGCCCGAACCATTCCGGTCATGATCGCCGCCGCCTCGGTCAGGCCCGCGCCGGCCAAGTCGAGAGCGAATCCCAGGCGCCGGGCTTGGAAAGGCTGAATGCCGTTCTGTGGATCGATGTCCTCACGGAGGATGGAGGCCGGGTCGGTTCGAGCCGTCTCTTCGATCTCGACACCGCCCCGGGAAGACACGATGACCGTAATCGCGCTCCGGCGACGGTCGATCGCAACCCCGATGTAGAATTCGGACCGGGCTTCGACGGCTTCCTCGACGAGAAGGCGGCGCACGGCCAGGCCGGCCGGGCCCGTTTGAGGCGTCACCAGGCGGCTTTTGAGCATGGCCTCGGCCTTGGCTCGAGCGTCCTCGCGGCCCTGGGCGGCCTTAATCCCTCCGGCTTTCCCCCGGCCGCCGGCTGAAACCTGGGCTTTGAGGACGACCCGCGGGCCGAGCGATTCGGCCGCGGCCGCCGCCTGCGCCGCCGTTTCCACAACCATGCCCTTTGGAACAGAAATTCCGTACCGGGACAGGACTCCCTTGGCCTGGTGTTCGAGAAGTTTCATTCCATGGTATTGTAGCAAAAGTGCGGACATAAAAAGAGGCCGAGGCCGATAAACCATTCGACGGGCCCGGCCGTCTAACGCGGTGGAAACAGAAGATGCTGCCCCCCATGGAAGAATCCGAGGAAAGCCGGGTCGTCGAGCGTTGTCGGGAAGGCGACCTGACCGCCTACCGCTGGATCTATGAGCGCTACGAGAAGCCTCTGCTCAGGACGGCCTACCGGCTCCTGGGTAGTCCGCAGGAGGCCGAGGACGCCGTCCAGGAATCGTTTCTCAAGCTCTATCGCGGCATCGGGGGATTCCGGCGCGGGGCTAGTTTCAGCACGTATTTTTTCCGCATCCTGATCAATACCTGCACGGATATACGGAGAAAACGGCGGCGGAAGGACTACCAGGACATGGAGATGGACCGCCTTCCGGCGGCTTCTCGGGAAAACTCAGGCCTTCCGTTGGGCCGGATCATCGACCGCCTCCCGGAGCGGATGAAGGCCTGTTTCATCCTGAACGCGGTCGAGGAATTCACCCTCCGGGAAGTCGCCGATACGCTCCAGATCAACGTCGGGACCGTCAAGGCAAACGTCCACCGGGCCCGCAAAAAGCTGCGGACCTGGCTGACCACGGAGACGGCGGAGGTGGAATCATGAGATGGTGGAAATTCGACCGGCGCCTCCGGGACTGCCCGGATTGTAGGACCGAGGACGACCTCGACCGGCGTCTCGCGGAGGAAACCATGAAACTCCGGGCACCTCTTTCCGCTCCGGGGCTTTGGGACAGGATCGAATCGGCCCTGCGGGTCGAAGCCGCAGCCGAGGACCGTCGAAGCGAATGCGTCCCGCGGAGAGACGGCCGTCGTCCTTTCCGCCTTGCGCCGGTCCTTGTCCCGGTATCTGCCCTCATCGTGCTGTTCATCTCGCTGCTCTTGTTCCGGCCGGCTCCCTCCGTCCGGGATTCCGGCCTGCTGGCCCAAAGAGCCCTGACCGAAGTCGAAGCCCGGGAGGCCGATTACCTGGCGGCTATCGAGGACTTGGAACGCTCGGCCCGGGACAAGATCGATTCCATGGACCTCACCCTAATGTCCCTCTACCGGGACCGCCTGGCGGTCATTGACTCTCAGATCGCCAAGTGCCGGGACGCCCTGGCCGAAAATCCTGCCAATGCCCATATCCGCCGGTATCTTCTGGCGGCTCTTCAGGATAAAAGACAAACCCTGGCCGAGGTGCTGGGGTCATAGCCTTGAATGGTCAAGGAAGGAGAATCCGATGAATCAAACAAAACGAACGATGACCGGCCTCCTGCTCTGGTTGGGATGGACCGCGGCGATCTCGAGCGCGGCATTCGTCCCCGCCGGGGCCGAACAGCTGTTGCAGGGAGCGAAACACGTCCAAACCCGGACGTTCAAGGAGACCAAGCCTCTGGCTTCGGGCGGGTTGCTGCGGGTCGAAGGGATGCAGGGCGACATCACCATCACCGGCTGGGACAGGAACGAGGTCGCGGTCGAAGCCGTTGTCGAAGCCGGCGACGCCGACGCGGCCTTCATCAAGGAATTCCTGGACAACACGGCCCTGACTCTCGAAAATAACAAGTCGGGTCTGGTCTTGAAGCTGGAATCCCCATTGAGCTGGAAGCAGGACCGTCAGAGCCGCCTGGACAAGCAGAGCGAATTGTTCAAGAGGTTCAAGAGCCGGAAATGGAATCTGTCTTATGCGGCCAAAGTGAACATCCTGGTCCCGTCCTCTCTTGCTCTCGAGGCCGACAACAGCTTCGGCGACATCGTGGTCCGGGGTGTCTCGGGACGCCTGGGTCTGCGGAACGAATCCGGAAGCGTACGCCTGGATTCCTGCGGCGGGACGCTCGACTTGAACAACAGCTTCGGCCCGGTCCGGGTGGCCGGATTTGCCGGAGCGGTCGTGATCGGCAACGAAAGCGGGCGGGTGGAACTGGAGAACATCGGCGGTGCGGCCGATGTCCGAAACAGCTTCCAGGACGTGGTCTTCAAGAAAATCGACGGACCCCTGACCGTCGTTTCGGAAAGCGCATCCGTGACCGGCACGGGCGTGGCCGGCGATTGCCGGATCCGGTCGTCCTTTAAAAAGATCGACGTCGGCGACGTCCGAGGCCGGTGCGAGATCAACGGTGAAAGCGCCGAAGTCGCGGTCGACCTGGTCGACCGCGACGCCGTCCTGGCCAACAGCTTTCGTCCGCTGCGGGCCGTCCGGATCAAAGGTTCGCTCCGGGTGACGAGCGAGTCTTCGCCCGTGAACGCGGCCGACATCGGCGGTGAGGCGGTTATCCAAACCTCGTTCAACGATATCCTGGTGGAGCGGGTCCGCGGACGGGTGGTCGTCACCGGCGAATCCTCGGGCGTGACTCTCAAACAGATCGACGGCGATGCGACGATCGTCTCGTCCTTTAAGAAAATCGAGGTCGCGACCATTGGCGGGAAGCTGGACATCCGGGCCGAGTCGGCCTCGGTCGCGGCTGTCGATATCAAGAAAGACGCCGTCATCGTCACGTCGTTCAGCGATATCGAAGCCCGCCGCATCGGCGGGGGATTGAAGGCGGAAGGGGAATCCACCGCGGTCCTGGGCGAGGATATCGGCGGGCCGGTCGAAATCCGAAATTCCTTCAAGAACGTCATTCTCCGTAAAACATCCGGTTCCATATCCATTGTCGGTGAATCGAGCGGCGTGGACGTCTCCCAGATCCGATCTTTGCCTTCGGGGAGCGTTATCGACATCAAGACCTCGTTCAAGCCCATCGTTCTCGCTCTCCCGGCCGGTACGGCGGTCAAGGGCACGGCCCGGACGGAATTCGGCCGGATCGATACGGCGCTCCCCGTCTATCTCTTGGATGGCGGGTCGGTCGGACGGCAATCGGTCCGCTTCGGCGCCGGGACCGAAGGCGTGACGCTGAAGCTGAAAAACTCCTCAGATATCAGGATCAAGAATCCTTGAAGGTCAAGTCCGGGGGAGGAGTCGCTTGTTCCGTTCCGAACCCGGACCAGAAAAAAAGCCGTCCCGCCCTTCTCGGGCGGGACGGCTTTGACTTTGATTCGCGAAGGGGGCCTGGTTTACAGTTTCGTTTCCTCGCAGGTCTTCGTGACGCCGGCGACGGTCTTCTGGAGAAGGGCGTTCTCGTCCTCGGTCAGTTTGATCTCGTAGATCTTCTCGACGCCCCTGCCGCTGATCATTGCCGGAACGCCGATGAATAGTCCCTGCACGCCGTATTCGCCCTCGCACAGGGCGGCGCAGGGGAGGATCCTGCGTTTGTCTTTGAGATACGACTCGGCCATGACGATCGCGCTCCAGGCCGGGCTGAAGAAGGCCGAGCCCTTGCCGAAGAGCTTGACGATCTCGGTCCCGGCTTCGCGGGTCCGGAGAGCCAGCTTGTCGATCTGTTCCTTGGTCGCGATCTCGGTCAGGGGGACGCCGCCGACCGTGGTTAGCCGGGGCAGGGGGACCATGTCCGGGCCGTGGCCGCCGAGAACCGTTCCGGCGACGTCGCAAACCGATACATTCAACTCCATGGCGATAAACGCCCGCCACCTGGCCGTGTCAAGCGTTCCGGCCATGCCGGCGACTTGGCCCTTGGGAAAACCGGTGATTTTATAGAACGCGTAGACCATCGCGTCGAGAGGATTGGTGACGATGATGCAGAAGGCCTTGGGGGCGTACTGCTTCACGCCGTTGGCGACGGTTGTGATGATCTGGAGGTTGATCGCCAGCAGGTCTTCGCGGGTCATGCCGGCCTGGCGGGGCCGCCCGGCGGTGATGATGACCACATCGGCTCCGGCGATGTCCTTGTAGTCGGACGTCGCGGTGATGTTGGCGTCGTAATTGCCGTGGGGGGCCATTTCCATCAGGTCGAGGGCCTTGCCCTTGGCAGGATTTTCGAGCTCGGGGATGTCGAGGATGACAATATCCCCCATTTCCTTCTGGGCGGCCAGCATGGCCAGGATCTGGCCGATCTGGCCTCCACCGATCAGGGCGATTTTCTTCCGCATCGCAGATCTCCTTGAGGCGTTGAATTTGGGATTCGAGAGAAAACCAGTCTACCCCGATTCCGGGCGTAAATCAAGGCGGTGACGGGCTCCCGTCATTTGAGTCGGCGCCCTGTTCGGGGTAAACTGGACCTCTTGAAATGAAGATTATCATCAACGGCAAGACAATCACCCTCTTTTCCGGGGCCACGGCCGGGGACGCGGTGAGGAAGCACCTGTCGTCCTGCGGCCGCGGGGCGAGTCCGGGAAAAGTCTCCGGGATCAGGGACCGCTTCGGCCATGTCATCGCTCCTGATGGAGAGCTCTCGGAGGGCGATGAATTGATCTACGAAGCCAAGTCCGGTCCTAAAAAGAAGAAGAAGACACGGGCCGCCGGGGCAGGGCGTCTGCTCCTCTTTTCCTTCCCATTTCTCTGCCTTCTTCTATCCGCCGCTTCAGCCTGTTTCGGCCGGTCGCAGGCTCCGGCTGAAACGCGGATCGTCTTCTTCCATTCCAATGACATCCATGGACAGATCGACAACTTCGGAAAAATCGCCGCTATTCTCGACGGCGAACGGAGAAGCGGGGCCGAAGTGTTCTATCTCTGCGCCGGGGATAATTTTACCGGCAATCCCGTCGTCGACCAGGCCGACCCCCCGGGCGAACCCATCCTGGAGATCATGAACCGCCTCGGCCCGGCGGCCCTCTGCCTGGGCAACCATGAATTCGACTACGGCCAGGACATCCTGGAACGGTTTCTCGACCGGATCCAATGCCCGGTGATCACGGCAAACATGAAGGCCCCGGCCGGTCGTTTTTCGAAGGTTCAGCCGTCCGTCGTCTTGAAAACGCGGACCGGCGTCAAAATCGCCGTCTTCGGTCTGCTCCAGGTCGAGGCCGAAAGCGGCCTTCCCTCGACCCATCCCGACAAACTCGAGGGCCTTCGATTCGAGAATCCGTTCGAAACGGCGGCGGCCATGAAACGGCTGCGCCGGGGGAACGACGTCTTGATCGGCCTGACCCATCTCGGTTACGACCAGGACCGGCTCTTGGCCCGGGCGATTCCCGAAGTGGATGCCATTATCGGCGGCCATTCCCACACCCGGGTGGATCCGGCGGCCCTAGTCGACGGCGTCCTGATCGCTCAAGCCGGAAGCGACAACCGGTACCTCGGACGGGTCGACCTCACGGTCCGCGGCGGACGGGTGGTCGAAAAATCGGGGCGCCTGATCGATCTCCGCGGCCGGCGGGAGACCGACCCGGAGATCGAGGCGATGATTGCCCGATTCAATAGCGACCCGGCTCTTGACCGGGTCCTGGCCGAGACGCCGTTCGCCATCGAGGGCAAGGACGCCCTGGGTTGCCTGATCACCGATTCCTGGCGGGCCGTATACGGCCTTGACGCGGCTTTTCAGAACAATGGGGGAATCCGCCGGGGACGACTCGGACCGAACATCACCGTCAAGGACGTCTACACCGTCGACCCTTTTGAAAACCGGGTCGTCGAGTTCGTCTTGACCGCGGCGGAAATCCGCAGCCTTGTCCGCAACTCGTTCGAGAGGGGGGGCAGGATCGACCTCCAGGTGTCGGGCTTGAACTATTTGGTCAAGGCCGATGCGCGGGGCCGGGTCAAAGACGTCATTCTGACTTCTCCGGACGGCGGTTCGTTCGACGAGGGACGGTCCTTCAAGGTCGGGGTCTCGAGCTATATTGCCAGCGCCTATGCATTCGAGCACCGCGATGCGGGCCGGGCCCTGGGGACGACCACGGCCGCCCTGATCGCCTTTCTCGAGCGGCATCCCGACCTTTCCGTTTACCGTGACATTCGCCGGGCGGAATCGGCCAGGGTGAAAATTCCATAACATATGATAATTAAATAAGTTACTGAGGTCCGACCCCAAGATATGGTAAACTAGGAAATCCCGAACTCAAGGAGACACCGCGATGCTGGACAACTACTTCAAGCAGGCCGCCGAACGTGAAGCCCTGGGCATCCCGCCGCTGCCGCTCAATCCCGACGATACGGCCGAAGTCTGCCGCCTTCTTGAATCTCCTCCGGCCGGCGAGGCTGAGCGCCTCCTGTCCCTGCTCAAGGACCGGGTGGCGCCGGGGGTGGACCCCTCGGCCAAGGTCAAGGCAGCTTGGCTGGCCGATGTCGCCCGGGAGGCGAAGACATCGCCCGTCATCCCGCCGTCCGACGCGGTCTTTCTCCTGGGCACGATGATCGGCGGCTATAATGTCGGGCCGCTGGTCGAATTCCTGGAGAATCCGGCCCTGGCCGAGGCGGCCGCAGAGGCCCTCAAGGGGACGATCCTTGTTTATGGAGCGTTCGACCGGATTTCGGCCATGGCCAAGACCAACACTGCGGCCGCCGAGGTCCTAAAATCCTGGGCCGGGGGCGAATGGTTCCTCCGCCGCCCCGAGTTCCCCAAGTCCCTGACCCTGACGGTGTATAAAGTCGACGGCGAGATCAACACGGATGATTTTTCGCCGGCCAAGCAGGCCGCGACACGTCCCGACATCCCCCTCCACGCCCTGGCCATGGGCGGAACCCGGTTCCCCGAGGGCGTGGCGGCCATCGCCAAGTACCGCTCGAAGGGAAACCGAGTGGTTTTTGTAGGCGACGTTGTCGGCACGGGTTCTTCGCGCAAATCCGCCTGTAACTCCGTCATGTGGCACATCGGCGAGGATATTCCCTTCGTCCCGAACAAGCGTCGCGGAGGCGTCGTTTTGGGCGGCTTGATCGCCCCGATCTTCTTCAACACGACCGAGGATTCCGGCGGGCTGCCGATCCAGAACGTCGACGTCACGAACATGAAGACCGGCGACACGATCGAAGTCGACCTTGAACAAGGGACAATCAAAACGGCGGCCGGGGCGCTTCTCTCCAAGTTTGAGCTCAAGCCGGCCACCCTTCGGGATGAATTCCGGGCGGGCGGCCGCTTGAACTTGATTATCGGCCGGGCCCTGACCCAGAAAGCCCGGGCCGCTCTCGGACTGCCCGAGGCTTCGTTCTTCATCCCGACACGGAATCCCGTCCCGAGCAAAGGCCAGGCGTTCTCCCTGGCCCAAAAAATCGTCGGCCGGGCCTGCGGCGTCCCGGGGATTCTGCCCGGGTCGGCCTGTGAACCGAAAATGACCACGGTCGGCTCCCAGGACACGACCGGCCCGATGACGGCCGACGAGCTCAAGGAACTGGCCTGCCTGGAGTTCCAAACCGACCTCTTCATGCAGTCTTTCTGCCATACTGCGGCTTACCCGAAACCGGCCGACGTAAAAATGCACCGGTTCCTGCCCGGCTTCGTTACAGATCGAAAGGGGGTCGCCCTCCGTCCGGGCGACGGCGTCATCCATTCCTGGCTCAACCGCCTTCTCCTGCCCGACACGATGGGGACGGGCGGTGATTCCCATACCCGCTTTCCGATCGGTTTGAGTTTTCCAGCCGGGTCGGGCTTAGTGGCCTTCGCCGGGGCCCTCGGTTTCATGCCCCTCGACATGCCCGAGTCGGTCCTGGTCCGATTCAGCGGGAAACTCAATCCCGGGATCACCCTGCGCGACGCGGTCAATGCGATCCCGTACTTCGCCATCAAGAAAGGCCTGCTGACTGTGGCCAAGAAGGGGAAAGTCAACGTGTTCAACGGCCGAATCCTGGAGATGGAGGGCCTGCCCGGCCTTTCCGTCGACCAGGCTTACGAATTGACCGATGCCTCGGCCGAGCGCTCGGCGGCCGGGGCGGTCATCGCCCTCTCGGTCGACCAGGTGGCCAAGAACCTTCGGAGCAATGCCGCCCTGATGGCGAAAATGATCGAGCAGGGCTTCGGCCACGCCGAAACCCTCAAACGACGGATCGCCGCGGTGGAAGGCTGGCTGGCCGCCCCGTCCTTGATCGAGCGGGATCCCAAGGCGGTCGACGGCGGGGCCTATGCCGCTGTTCTCGACATCGACCTTTCGGAAATCACCGAGCCGATCCTGGCTTGTCCCAACGATCCCGACGACGTCAAACTTCTGTCCGAAGTCTCGGGCGACAAAATCGACGAGGTGTTCATCGGTTCCTGCATGACCAACATCGGCCATTTCCGGGCTGCCGGCCGGATCTTCGCCAAGGCCGGGTACCCGGCGACCAAGATCTGGCTGACCCCGCCGACGAAGATGGACGAAACCCAATTGATGAGGGAAGGATATTACTCGATCTTCTCCCAGGTCGGAGCCCGGACCGAGATCCCCGGTTGTTCGCTCTGTATGGGCAACCAGGCCCGGGTCGCCCCGAAGGCGACGATCCTTTCGACTTCGACCAGAAATTTCGACGACCGAATGGGCGACGGGGCCCGGGTCTACCTCGGCTCGGCCGAGCTGGCCGCGGTTGCCGCAATCAAGGGCGCCCTCCCCACCCCGGCCGAATATCTCGAGACCATGAAGACGAACGTCCTGCCCTCGGCCGATGAGATCTACCGACCCCTGGATTTTGCCGGGATGAGGGATTTTTCCCTCAGCTACGCGGGGGACAAGTGAATCCCATGATCGACCTCAACGGACAGCGGACATTGATCACAGGCGGGTCCCGCGGGATCGGCCGGGCGGCGGCCATCCTGTTCGCCCGGGCCGGAAGCGATGTGGCCATCAGCTTCAACCGGAACGAAAAAGCCGCCGTCGAAGTCAAAGAGGCGGTCGAATCCCTGGGGCGCCGCTGCCTCGTCCATCGGGCCGACCTGGCCAGGCGCGAAGAAGCGGCCGCCCTGGCCTCGACCGTAGCCGCCGCCTGGGGAGGGATCGACACCTTGGTCAACAACCACGGCATCTGGACGTTCCTGGATATGGGGGAAGGGGCCGTGAGCGCGTGGAAGGAGACCATGGAAGTCAACTTGGACGGCGTTTATTACCTGACGGACGTTGTCGTCCCGATGATGAAAGCCCGCAAGAAAGGCTGTATCATCAATGTCGGATCGACCGCCGGCATCCGGGGAGAGGCCGGCCACTCCCATTATGCGGCGACGAAAGGGGCTCTCAATGCCCTGACAAAATCGTGGTCCTCGGAACTGGCGCCCTTCGGCATTCGGGTCAACTGCGTCGCCCCGGGTTGGGTGGACACCGAGATGAGCGCCGGGCCGTTCGCCGACCCGGCCTTCCGGGAAAGTGTCCGCCAGTCGATTCCCTTGAAGCGCATTCCGCCGGCGGAGGACATCGCCGGGCCGATCCTGTTCCTGGCCTCGCCCCTGGCCCGTCACATCACCGGGGCGATTATCAACGTCAACGGCGGGGCGGTTCTCTGCGGTTGATTATTTTTTTTCTTGACAGGACTTACGGGCTTATGGTATTGAATTGAGCGGTTTTATCATTATGGGAAAGAAACACCTCTCCCTGGTCGTCATCCCGCATACCAAGACGTCTCACCGGACGCTGTCGTTTTCGAAGCGGTCGGTCCGGACGGCGGCGGGGTTGGGGATCGGTCTGGCCGTTCTCCTGGCGGCGGTCACGGCGGACTATGTCCGCATCCGTCTCACCGGAAAATCATACCGCGCCCTCCTTTCCGAGAATACCAGGCAGAAAGACCAGCTCCGCGAATACGAGACAAAGGTCAATTTCCTGGAGGGGAAAATCAATTCCTTCCAGGATTACGCCGGCAAGTTGAATATCTTCGCCGGCATCAAATCGCCCGACTTGCTGTCCAATCCGGGGGTCGGAGGACCCTCGGCCGGGGAGTCGAGCGAGCCCGAACCCCAGGCCGTTGGAGGGCAACTCTCTTCCCTCCAAAACGTCCGCTCCCTGACCCAGAAAGCCGAGGATATCGAGAAAAGCCTGGGGACGCTCCTCTCGTATTTCGAGCAGATCCAAGGCCAGTTCGCCACCAGGCCGTCGATCGCCCCGGCCAGCGGATACCGGTCGAGCGGATACGGCTGGCGGATGGACCCGTTCAACCCGACCGTCCGGGATTACCACCCAGGCCTCGACATCGCCACCGTCTTCGGCAATCCGGTCGTGTCTACGGCCGACGGCTCGATTCTCCGCGTCGCCTACGATGCCGGTCTGGGCAATTACATCATCGTCAATCACGGCAACGGCATCACAACCCGTTACGGCCACTTGAGCAAAATCCTGGTCAAATCCGGGCAAAAGGTCAAACGGGGCGACGTCATCGGCCGGGTCGGGCACACAGGTCGAGCCCTGGGGGATCATGTTCATTATGAGGTCCGGGTCAACGGGACGCCGGTCAATCCTGCGGATTATATCTTATCGGACTTCTGAGTCGCCTCGATTTTTCTCGATTCCAGGACATCTCCCACGCTGATCTTTCCCCCGAGCGAATAGGCGTGGGCGGTCATCGCTTTTCGGTTTTCGGGCTGGAGGACTGAAAGACGATAGCCTGTTCCGCCGCCGCAGGCGACCAGAATTCCCGTTTTCGAAAAGCCGATCACGGTTCCGGGAGCCGCTTGATCGAATTCCTCCGGGAGGCTCTCCGGATGACCTGACAGGACGATCAACCGGCCGCCGCGGAGATGAGTATGGGCTGTGGGCCGGGGGGTCATGGCCCGGACCCGGCGGTCGATTTCCTCGGCCGGCCGGCGCCAATCCAGATGGCCTTCCTCTTTCTTGAGCTTGGGAGCGTAAGTTGCCTGGGAATGGTCTTGGGGACGGGGGACCAACCCGTCGATTTTTTCAAGAGTTTCCAGGAGCAGACCGGCCCCGATTCCGGCCAGCCGCGTCTCGAGTTCTCCGGCCGTATCCCTCGGTTTGATCTCCGTTTCGGTATCGGCGAGGACTTCCCCTTCATCCATTTTTTCGTTCAGACGGAAAATGGTCACTCCCGTGCGGGAGTCGCCCGCAAGGATCGCGGCGGCGACCGGGGCGGCGCCGCGGTAACGGGGCAGAAGAGAGAAATGGACGTTGATCGTCCAGAGGCGGGGAAGGGCGATGACCGGCATGGGGATGATCTGACCGTAGGCTACGACGACGTGAATATCGGCGGCGGTGTCCCTCAGCCGGTCAAGGATGTCTGAATCCTTGCGAATCCGGTCGGGAGAGACAACGGGAATCCCTTGTTTGAGAGCGAATTCCTTGACCGGGACGATATGACGGCGCTTTCCCCGGCCGGCGGGCCTGTCGGGTTGAGTGACGATGAGGGGGACGTCATGTCCGGCGGACAGCAATGCCTGGAGCGATGGAAAGGCGGTTTCAGGGCTTCCGAAAAAAACCGCGCGCATCGGGGGAGGCTCAGGCTTTCTTGGCCGCGGCTTTCTTGAATTTCTTCCGAATCAGGCTCCTTTTCAGGGGCGAAAGCCGGTCGACGAACAGCGTCCCGTTGAGATGGTCGATTTCATGGCACAAGGCCCGGGCCAGGAGATCCTCGGCTTCCACGATCTGCTCCCGGCCTTCGAGGTCGAGCGCCCGGACGGTGACCTTCTGCGGCCGGGTGACTTTTTCCCAAACTTCAGGCACGGACAGGCAGCCTTCTTCCCGGACGCAGGATCCCTCCTGGGCCGTGATTTCCGGGTTGACCAGGATATAGAGGTCTTCGAGCTTTTCTCCCACCGAAAGGTCGACCGTGATCAGGCGGACAGCTGAGTCGACTTGGGGAGCCGCAAGCCCGATACCGGGGGCGGCGTGCATTGTTTCGACCATGTCCTGAGCCAGGGTTTTGATGCCGTTATCGATGGCCTCGACCGGAGCGGCTTTACGGGCCAGGATTTCGGCCCCGATTTTCATGATCTCTCGTCTCGCCATGTCTGTAGCTCCGTGATCCTTATTCTATCGTATTCCTTAGGTTCATGCCAGCGAAGGCGGGGACAGGTCGAAGCCCTGTCCCCAAGCCGAAGATGGACTTTCGTGCGCTGCGGGTGGCGAAGACCGATGGCCAGCGAAGGCGGGGACAGGGCCCCTAGGGGGGGCGACACTCGAAGCCCTGTGCCCGAGCCGACGGGACGCGAGGCCGGACAGAAAAAAAGGGGCGGGATCAACATCCCACCCCTTTTTTGGTTGCGTTACATCACCGCCGACGGCGGCGGCGGCTCGTCGGCCTTGCCGGCGTTGCGAACGGGCACGTAAATCAGGTAATAGCCCATAAAGATGATCGCGGCGAGTCCGAGCCAGTAGGATGGGTTTTCGAACAGCCGGGGGATGTTGAACCCGATGGCGTGTCGGTCATAGAGAATCTTCCAGAGGGCCTTGAACAGGCCGGTCAATCCCTCGCCGGCGATCAAACCGGCGGCGATCAGGATGCCGACGTTTTCGGCCCGGGCCTTTTGGGCGGCGTTGAACTGGCGCTTTGTCACGGCCTTGTCGGCCAGGCCTTTGATCATCCCGCCGACGAAGATGGCGAAGGTTGTTTCCAGAGGAAGGTACATCCCGACCGAAACCAGCATCGGCGATTTGACCTGGAGCAGGATCATGGCGAAGCCCATCAGCATCCCGGCGATGACCAGGGGCCAGGCCATCTCTCCGCCGACGATCCCCTTGGCCAGGGCGGCCATCAGGCCGGCCTGCGGAGCGGCCAGCTCCCGGCTCCCGAAGGTGTAGGCGCTGTGGAGGAGCATCAAGGGGAAGTACATGACCAGGGCGGAGACGAGAACGCCGATGAGGTTCCCGATCTGCATCTTGTACGGCGTACCGCCGAGGATGTGCCCGACCTTCAGGTCTTGAAGCATCTCGCCGGCGACGGCCGAGGAGACGCACACGACGGCGGCCACGCCCAGGACGGCGGCCACGCCGCTGGCCCCGGCGGCCCCGACGACGACCATGAGCAGGGCGGCGATGATCAAGGTGGAGAGAGTCAAGCCCGAGATGGGATTGTTGGAGGAGCCGATCGTTCCAACGAGGTTACCGGAAACGGCGGCGAAGAAGAACCCGGCGATTCCCATGACGACCGCGGCGATCAAGGCCGGCAGGAACGCCCCGGCGAACACCTTGTAGACCAGGATCATGCAGACGAAGGTCATGGCCAATCCGCCCAGGACGATCTTGATGTTCAGGTCTTTTTCCAGGCGGGAAACGACCTGGGGCTGCCCGGTGGCCTTCTTGACGTCGGAGAACGACCTCTTGACGCCTGAGGCCAGGTTTTTTCTCATCCTGTACAAAGTGTAGCCGGCGCCGACGAGCATGCCGCCGACGGCGATCGGCCGGATGATGAACTTCCAGACGTTGGTGACCATCCCGCTCCAGTCGTCGGCCGGGACGACGGCACCGGCCCCGTAGATCGTGTCGATCAGCTGGGGCCCGAGGAAAAACATCAGGACCGGGGCGAACAGGCCCCATGCCAGCAGGCCGCCGGCAAAGTTGAGGGATGCCAGGCGGGGCCCGATGATGTAGCCGACGCCGAGGTAGGCGGGGAAGATGCCCGGTCCGGACACGGCGACTGTTCCGCCCGCGCTGACTTTCGCCGAGGTCTCTTCGGTTCCGAGGCGGACGAAGCTTCTGCCGATATCGCCGATTTTAAAGATGAATTCCTTGCTGGCGGCGTAGATGCCGAACATGTCCAGCAGGTAGAGGAACGAGCCCGCTCCCATCGCCCGGAACAGGTGCTTGGCCCCGCCGCTTCCATGCTGGCCGGCCTTATGGATCTCGGCCGCGGCCACGGATTCGGGGAAACCCAGCTCGGGGTCGGTGACCATGACCCGGCGGAGGAAGGTCACGAAGAGAATCCCGAGAAGGCCGCCGACGAACAGAAGGGCGGACGTCTTGATGTAGGCATCGAACGAATCGAATCTCATCCAGACGCCGGCGATCAGGAATCCGGGAATGGTGAAGATGGCCCCGGCGGCGACGGACTCGCCGATACTGCCGACAGTCCGGGCGAAGTTCTCTTCGAGAATCGAGCCTTTCATCAGGCGCAGGACGGCCATCCCGATCACTGCCGCCGGATAGGTGGCGGCGATGGTCATGCCCGCCCGGAGGCCGAGGTACGCGTTGGCCGCGCCCAGGACGACGGTCATGACAAGGCCGATGAGAAGGGCCCTGAGAGTGAATTCCTTCATCGAGGTTTGTTCGGGGACATACGGCTTGTGGCTCATGCGGCCTCCTTGAAGTTGACGGTCACATTGAGGACGATGGCCTATTTTATATAAACAAACGGGATTCCAGTCAAGGCCGG
>JAFGEN010000256.1 GCA_016931595.1 Candidatus Aminicenantota bacterium
GACCGGATCGCGGTGGATAAAGTCTGGAACCTCCTCAGGCTGGAGAGAGCGGACAAGGCCGAAAACGAAATCCTCAAGCTCGGCGAGTCCCATCCCTTCTTCTGGACGGCCATGGGCTATGTCGCCCTCATCCGGAACGATGTCGTCGAAGCCGAAGCTGATTTCCACGCCTCGCTCCGCTCATCGCCGGACCCCGTCACCTCCCACCTCGGCCTGGGCCAGGCTTACCGCCGGATGGGCCGGCGGGAGGAGGCCCTTCGGTCCTACATGGAAGTCCTAAAATACCAGCCCGGAAACAGTTTCGCCGCGGCCGAAGCCGAACGGCTCCGGAGCTCGATCGTCGACGCCCTGACTCTCGACGCCGCGGCTGCGGCTCGGGCCGGAAACGACTCCGAGGCCAAAACCGCCTTCCTCAAGATCCTCGAATACGCCCCCAAGCTCCAATCCGCCCATCTCGCCCTGGCCCGGATCTTCACCAAGGAAAAGAACTACCAGGGAGCGCTGTTTCACCTGGGAGTCGCCCAGGAGAACGACCCTTCGGACAAGGCCGTTCTCCTGGCATACGCAGAAGCGCATTTCCAGATGAATCAGTTGTCCAAAAGCCTCAGCGCCTATGAGCGCCTGGCGGCCGTCGACCCGAACGACAAGGCGGTAGCCGCACGCATCGCCGCCCTTAAAACAAGGCTGGGCGTCGTCGACCTGCCGGATGAATACAAGGAAATCCCCTTCCTCGAGGCCGTGACGAAGGAGGACGTGGCCGCCCTGATCGCAGCGAATTTCGCCTCTCTCTGGGCCGAGATCAACGTCCGCACTCCGGTCTTGAGCGACATCTCCGCTTCCTGGGCTCGCAGCTTCATCGTCAAGGTCGCGGGCATCGGGGTCATGGAAGTGTATTCCAACCATACCTTCCAGCCGAAAAAGATTGTGACCCGGGCGGAGATGGCCGAAATCGTCGTCCGCTTCGTCGATTACCTGAAAAAGAGGGGCCGGACGGTGGTCGTCCAGATCCCGCCGGAACGGATCCAACTCCCCGACGTCCCTCCTGAATATCCGTACGCCGCGGTGATCATCCGGGCCGTCTCCTATCAACTGATGGACCTCTTCCCCGACCGGACGTTCCGGCCGGACCGCCCGATGTCGGGAGCGGAAGCGATCCGGATCCTGGACCTGCTGGCCGGGCTGTCCAAAGAGCCGTCTCGATGAGAGTGCCCCGGGACCAGGGACCGGACGGGCTGATTTCGTCCGTCTTCACCGTCCCCAACCTGGTCAGCGCGTTCCGCATCCTGCTGGTCCCGATTTTCGCCTGGTCTCTCCTGGAAGGGCAGAGAATCGAACCGGTGATTATCTTCTTCATCGCCGGCATCTCCGACCTGTTCGATGGATTCATCGCCCGCCATCTCCATCAGCGGAGCCGCCTGGGGGCGATTCTGGACCCGGCCGGGGACAAGCTCCTCATGGCCGCTTCCTACATCCTCCTGGCCATTCCTAATGTCGCCGTCCCCAACCGGATCCCGGTCTGGCTGACGATCATCGTCTTCGGCCGCGACTTGATGATCTCCGGGGGCGTTTTCTGGGCATTCCTCACTTATCGGATCAAGCCCGTCCTGCCGATGTTCATCGGCAAGCTGACGACAGCCTTCCAGATCGGAACCGTCTTTCTCGTCCTGGTGACCAATTACACCGGGAATCCGGCCGCCTGGATGGTGATCTTCTACGCGATCACGGCCGGCTTGACCCTGGTCTCCTGGGCCCTGTATTTCCTGCGGGGATTGAGACTGCTCCGGGAACGCCGCCCCGCCTGACCGCCTGAATGGGGTCGCTTCAGCCCATCGATTTATCGATGAACCCGCGGCGGAGCGTCATCCAGATGATTTTCAAATCCAGGGCGAAGGACCAGTTCTGGATGTAATAGAAGTCGTGCTCGAGGCGCTTTTCGATCGAGGTCCCCTGGCGGAGCCCGTGGACCTGAGCCCAGCCGGTCAAGCCCGATTTCATCTTGTGCCGGAGCATGTATTTCGGGATGCGGTCGGTGAACTCCTTGACGAATTCAGGCCGTTCCGGCCGGGGACCGACCAGGCTCATGTCTCCCCGGAAGATGTTCACCAACTGCGGCCACTCGTCGATGCTGTACTTGCGGAGGAATCGGCCGACTGCGGTGATCCGCGGGTCGTCGGGCGTGCACATGACCGGCCCGGTTTTCACCTCGGCGTCCGTGACCATCGTCCGAAACTTATGGATGTTGAACCGCTTGCCGTCCATCCCGATCCGCTCCTGGTGGTAAAAGACCGGCCCCCGCGACGTCGCCTTGACGATGACGGCGAAGATGAGGAAGAACGGCGAAAGGGCGACCAGGCCGAGCCCGGAGGCGGCCAGGTCGAACGACCGTTTGAGAACCCGCCGGGCGCCGCGAAGCGGAACCTCGTCGATCGAGATGACGGGGAATCCATCCAGGTCCTGGACGTTGGCCTTCAGGGTCAGGAGCTGGAACAGGTCGGGAATGAGACGGACATTGACCGGGTACTTGTTGACGACCTGGAGGGCCTCCAGAATCTCGGGGTAATTTTTCAGCTCGAGGGCGACGTACACTTCATGGATCCCCTGGGTTTCGACGATCCGGCCGAGCTCGGAGACGGGTCCGAACACCGGCACTCCGCCGTTGACCGGAAGCATCATCCCCGGGGTTCGGCGATTGTCGAGGAATCCCTTGACGACGAAGCCGAGGTCCTTGTACTGGAAGAGCTTCTGGGCCACAGCCACGCCCATCTCCCCCGCCCCGACGACCAGGACGTTGCGGAGATTGAGGCCGCGGGCGAACCGCCGCTTCATGAGAAAGTAGATCTGGTTGCGAAGGAACGAGATCGTGAGGATCACGCCGACGAAGTAAACGGCCAGGAACAGGTGGGAGAACTTGACGATGTTCAGGCGGAAGAGAGGGGCTGTTCCGGAGGCGTAGGCGTTGAAGTAGCTCGAGAGAAGGATGACCGCCAGGATGGCCAAAGCGGCGTTGATGGTGATCGAGAAAAAATCGTCGATCTTGGTCCGGCGGAGCCGGCTTTTATAGAAGCCCTGGAGAAAGAAGATGCCCAGGTGGATGGCGATGAAGATTGGCAGGGCGACCAGGTAGGAAGCCCAGGTCGGGATCCCCTTGGCCGGGTCCACGGGAATGAAATAGGAATGGAAACGGAAGGCGAAGGAATAGATGAATGTCGCGGTGATGGCCAGAACATCGCTGGCGACAAAGAGGGCCGACAACCGGGCCTGGTACCTGCTGATCACTTCGATTCCTTGAATTCCCGCCATAGGGCGGCGAGGCGGTTTTCCATCTTTTCCCGGAATACATCCCGGGAAAAGCCCAGGGCATGGGCGCGAAGAGAGGCCTTATTAAAGGTCATGCCCCGGCATTTGTCAAGGGCGGCAGCCAGGGACAGCGGAGTCGGTTCGTCGAAATGAAGGCCGGTGACCCCCGGAACGACGGTTTCCACAGCGCCCCCCCGACCAAGGGCGATGACGGGCGTGCCGCAGGCCTGGGCCTCGACGGCCCCGATCCCGAAATCCTCCTCTCCCGGCATGAGGAGGGCGATCGCCCCGCGATAGAGGCGGCGAAGCTCCTCGCCTTCCACGGACCCGAGGAATTCGACCGAAGGCCCGGCCGAAGACCGGAGACGCTTCCGGTCCGGACCGTCGCCGACGATTTTCAGGGGGTAGCCCCGGAGTTTGCAGGCCGCCACGGCCAGGTCGATCCGCTTATAAGGCACCAGGGCGGTCACCGCCAGAAAATACGTC
This sequence comes from Candidatus Aminicenantota bacterium, assembly GCA_016931595.1. Classification (GTDB taxonomy): domain Bacteria; phylum Acidobacteriota; class Aminicenantia; order Aminicenantales; family UBA4085; genus JAAZPG01. The sequence continues at coordinate 3,784 of JAFGEN010000256.1, forward strand.
CGCTCCGCCTCGGCCTCCGACGGGGTGAAAAACGCGCAATCGACCGGAGGGTGGATGACTTCGGCCGGGCGGCGGTAATACTTTTCGATCCGGCCGGCCACCGCCCGGGAATTAGCGATGAACCGGTCCACCCGGGCGGAAGAGGCCGTGTCCCAGGTCCGAAGCCGGTGGATCATCATCGGGACGATCCACTTGGCCGGAAATCCCAGCTTTCCGGGCCCGAAATAGGCGGAATACTGGTTCCAGGCATACCGGACGGGGGAATGGATATAGGACACATGGAGGGCGTCGGGGCTGGGAATGATGCCCTTGGCCGTGCAGTGGGAGCTCGAGACGACCAGGTCGAAATCCTGAAGGTCGAACAGTTCCGCCGCCAGGGGGAACAGGGGGAGATAATGCCGGTAGCGGCTGCGGATGAAGGGAAGGCGCTGGAGAAAACTCTTCCGGATGACCCGCTGTTCGATTGCCGGGATCTGGCTCCCCGGAAAATGGAAGAGTGTGAAAATCGGGGCGTCCGGGAAGATTTCGGCAAGGACTTCGAGGACTTTTTCACCCCCGCGGCGGCCGGTGAGCCAATCGTGAACCAGGGCGACCCGCGCGTTTTTCATCAAGAGGATTATAGCCCCTTCGCCTCGGCCAGGTCCAGATAGAGGCGCCCGGTCTCGGCGACCATCCGTTCAAGGGAGAAGAGAGGCGGGATATCGAGACGGGCGGTTTCCCCGAGCCGACGGGCCAAGTCCGGGTCTTTGAGAAGCCGAAGGACGGCCCCGGCCAGGGCGGCCGGGTCGGCTGAAGGGACGAGAAGCCCGGTCTCCCCGTCGCGGATGACTTCCCGGTTCCCATCGATGTCCGTGGCCACGATGGGCCGTCCGAGGATCGCCGCCTCGATTAAAACCAGGGGCAATCCTTCCCAGAGCGAGGGAAGGACGAATACATCGAAGAGAGACAGCCAATCGAAAGCGTCGGAGCGCTCGCCGGCAAGGATCATCCGGCCGCCCAGACCCAGGCGGGCGGCTTCCGCCTTGATCCGGGACTCGAGCGGACCTCCGCCCACGACGACGAATGTCGCCTCCGGCCTCTTTTCCAGAACGGATGCGGCCGCCCGGA